>JAUNRO010000034.1 GCA_030544185.1 Propionibacteriaceae bacterium
GCCGTGGAACATGTCACCGCCACCGAACAGCAGACCGCCGATCATCATGCCCGTCAGCATGTCCGAGCCGCGCCAGTTGTTGTAGTAACCCTGGGCATAGGGCTGATAGGCCGGCCCGCCCTGCCAATAGGGCACCCGCTGGGCGCCGACGGCGACCGTGCGGATGTTGGGATCGGCACCGACCCTGACCCGCTCCGCGTCGGCGGCACAGGCCGGCACATCGCGCGGGGAGCCACCGGGCGGGGCCCAGTTCACGTTCTCCGTCGACGGGCCGTGCTGAGGGTTGAAGAAGCACGGCGGACGCTTCTGCGGCAGCGCGCGGCCGGCGACCCGGGCCTTCACGCAGGCCATCGCATAGCGCCCGTCCTCGAGGATCTCGGTGACGTGCTTGATCTCATCGGGTTTCGTGACCGCGTCCAGTGACCGCTTGGCATCGTCATAGGCGTCCAGCGCCCGCGTGTAGTCCTGCTGCATCGCCTCATCGAGCGCATGCCCGGCGACATCGGTGTCGAGCGACTGGAGTTCCTCACCGAACTTGGTGACGTCCTCCTCGGCGACACGCTTGACCGGCGCCAGTTGTGACTCGAGCTCGGCACGCTGCCTCGCTTGCGAAGCGACCTGAGCCCGGCGGCTGAACCAGATGCCACCGCCGACGATCATGACCACGACGAGGACGACGACCAGGAAATCCATGTGTTCCAGTCTGCCACGTGCCGGGGCGCGGATCGGGCCGCACACGTTCCCGCGGGAACGCGTGCGGCCCGATGGCCGGACGGCGGCGGAGGATCAGTCGTCGTCCTCGTCGGAGTCATAGATCTCGCACAGGATGGAGCCGGCGGTGACCGTGGCGCCGACCTCGGCATTCAGGTTGGTGACCTTGCCGCTGCGGTGGGCGTTGATCGGCTGCTCCATCTTCATCGCCTCGAGGACCACGATCTGGTCGCCCTCGGAGACGATCGCACCCTCGGCCACCGCGACCTTCACGATCGTGCCCTGCATCGGTGAGGTCAGCGAGGTCGACGAGGCGGACCGGGCGTCGCCATGGCGCTTGCGGCGCGGCGGCTTCTTGGTCCGGCTGACCCCGATGCCGCCGATCGTGCTCGGCAGCTTCACCTCGATGCGCTTGCCGTTGACCTCGACCACCACGGAGGTCTTGTCCTCCGCGGGCGCCTCGGCCTCCTCGCCCGGAGCACCGGCATAGGGCTCGATCTGGTTGTTGAACTCGGTCTCGATCCAGCGGGTGTGCACGGTGAAGCTGCCGTTGCCTGCGACATAGGCGGGATCGTCGAGGACGACCTGGTGGAACGGGATGACGGTCGGCATGCCGTCGACGCGGGTCTCGGCGAGCGCCCGGCGCGACCGCTGGATGGCTTGCTCGCGAGTGGCGCCGGTGACGATGATCTTGGCGACCAGCGAGTCGAAGGCACCCGGCACGGTCATGCCCTTGAGATAGCCCTCATCGACGCGTACGCCCGGGCCGGTCGGTGCGACCCAGTCGGTCAGGGTGCCGGGGGCGGGCATGAAGTTGCGGCCCGCGTCCTCGGCGTTGATCCGGAACTCGATGGAGTGGCCGCGGACCTCGGGGTCGTCATAGCCGAGCTCCTCGCCGTCGGCGATGCGGAACATCTCGCGGACCAGATCGATGCCGGTGACCTCCTCGGACACCGGGTGCTCGACCTGGAGGCGGGTGTTGACCTCGAGGAACGAGATCGTGCCGTCCTGGCCGACCAGGAACTCACAGGTCCCGGCGCCGACATAGCCGGCCTCCTTGAGGATGGCCTTGGACGACGTATAAAGCGTGTCCATCTGCTCATCGCTGAGGAACGGGGCCGGCGCCTCCTCGACGAGCTTCTGGTGCCGGCGCTGCAGCGAGCAGTCACGGGTGGAGACGACCACGACATTGCCGTGCTGGTCGGCGAGGCACTGGGTCTCGACGTGGCGCGGCTTGTCGAGGTAGCGCTCGACGAAGCACTCGCCCCGGCCGAAAGCGGTCACGGCCTCGCGCACCGCCGACTCGAACAACTCACGGATCTCCATCCGGTCGCGCGCGACCTTCAGGCCGCGGCCACCGCCGCCATAGGCGGCCTTGATCGCGATGGGCAGGCCGTGCTCCTCGGCGAACGCGATGACCTCATCGGCGCCCGCGACCGGGTCCTTGGTGCCGGGCACCAGGGGAGCGCCGGCCTTCTGGGCGATGTGGCGGGCCTTGACCTTGTCCCCGAGGCCGTCGATGGCGGACGGGGGCGGGCCGATCCAGATCAGCCCCGCGTCCATGACCGCCTGGGCGAAATCGGCGTTCTCCGCGAGGAACCCATAGCCGGGATGCACCGCGTCCGCGCCGGACTTCGCGGCGATGTCCAAGATCTTCGAGACGTCCAGATAGGTCTCCGCAGGGGTCTTGCCATCCAGGGCGTACGCCTCGTCGGCCAGCCTGACGAACAGGCTGTCCGCATCCGGATCGGCATAGATCGCCACACTGCCCAGGCCCGCGTCGGCGGCGGCCCGGATCACGCGAACGGCGATCTCGCCCCGGTTGGCGATGAGTACCTTGCTGATTCCCACGGAAGTCCTCCTGGTCGTTCCTATCCCAACGGAGTCTAGGGGACAGGCCCCGGCCCGGGGTCGGAGACCGGCACATAGAAAACGTGCTGCACGCCACGTCAGCTCCGCATGACTCGCTTCGGCGTCCCGCACCGGCCAACCGGAAGGCCAAGGGCGCTTGCGCGCCGCGACGGCGGATCAGTACTTGTCAGCGCCCACCTCGTCGCCACTGAGATCCTCCGGGTGCAGCGGGGTGCCGGGCTCGACCTCGACGCCGTCCTTCTTGGTCGACCAGCCGGTGAGCAGGCCGATCATGAAGACACCGATCGCCAGGGCACCGACGGCGAAGATGACGTCACCCGGCGTACGCAGCCAACGAAGCACGGTGAGGATCGGGGTATAGAGGAACTCGTCGGACCGGGCGTACCAGAATCCGTGCTCCATGCTCGCCCAGGCCTGGGCCAGGCCGAGCGGCAGCAGGCTCAGCATCGCCATCAGGAACAGGCCACCGTTGAGGCACCAGAAACCGATCGCGATCGGCAACTCGTTCCACTCCTTGCCCGGCATCAGCGCGCGGACGCAGAACAGCATGAGACCGATGCCGAGCATGCCATAGACGCCGAACAGGGCGGTGTGGCCGTGCAGCGGCGTCAGGTTGAGCCCCTGCACATAGAACAGCGAGATCGGCGGGTTGATGAGGAAGCCGAACACGCCCGCGCCGAGCATGTTCCAAAACGACACGGAGACGAAGAAATAGATCGCCCACTTGTAGCCGTTGACCCACGGGCCGACCTTGAGCAGCTTGAGGTTGCGGAAGGCCTCGAAGCCGACGAGGGCCAGCGGCACCACTTCCAGCGCGCTGAACGCGGCCGACCACGCCATCACGACGTCGTTGGAGCCGGCGAAATAGAGGTGGTGGCCGGTGCCGATGATGCCGCCGAAGAGGAAGACCACGGTCGCCGCGAGGGTCGCGGTCGCCGCCGTCACCGGCCGCAGCAGGCCGAGGCGGGTGAGCAGGAAGGCGATCACCACGGTCGCGAAGACCTCGAAGAAGCCCTCGACCCACAGGTGGACGACCCACCAGCGCCAATACTCGGTGATCGACAGGTGCGTGTCGTGGCCCATGCCGAAGGCCGCGCCGAAGAAGCCGGTGATCGCGACACAGGACATGATGAGCATGAGGATGAGCGTGCGCTGGGAACCGGCGGCCAGGGGTGCCTCGTCGGTCGGCTCGAGCCGCTCGGAGTGCTTCGCCTTGCGCATCGCCGGCCACATGGCGCGCACCATGAGCACCAGCCACAGGACCAGGCCGATGAACAGGGCGACCTGCCAGGTGCGGGCGAGATCGAGATATTCATAGCCCGTCGTCCCGAGCCACCAGTTGAGGGGCTTGCCGTAGCCCATTTTGCCGGTCATCGACAGCCACTGGCCGATCATGGAACCCAGGACCACGACGATCAGGGCGCCGAACAGCACGTTCACGCCCAGCCGCTGGAACTTCGGTTCCCGGCCGCCGACCGCGGGAGCGACGAACAGGCCGGTGGCCAACCACGCGGTGGCGATCCAGAAGATCCCGAGCTGGGTGTGCCAAGTGCGCACGACGGCATACGGCAGCCATTCGTCGATCGGGATGCCATAGAGCGCGCCGCCCTCGACCCCGTAGTGCGCGGTGATGATGCCCACCGCGATCTGCAGGACAAACAGGCCGCCGACGACGAAGAAGTATTTCAGGGTCGCCTTCTGGGACGGAGTGGGCTGATAGCCCAGCAGCGGATCCTTCTTGGGGACGTCCTTGCGGGTCTCGTCCTCGTCGCTGTGGACGTTGTGATACCAGACCATGCCGCCGATACCGGCCAGCAGCAGGATGATGCTGATGATCGACCACAAGATGTTGGTCGTGGTCGGCACGTTGTCGATCAGCGGCTCATGGGGCCAGTTCTGGGTATAGGTCGCCGCCGAGTCCGGAGCATTCGTGCTCGCGGCCCAGCTCGACCACCAGAAGAAGGCCACCATCTTGCGGCCCAGCTCCGGATCGCTGAGCGTGCCCGCCGGGATCGCGTTCTGTTCGTGGCCTTCGGCGAACATCCGCGCGTAGTAATCGGCGTTGTCGTTCCAGGCATCCACCCGGTCCGGGGTGAGGGTGACGGTCTTTGTCGCCGGATCGTAGGTGTTGGTCCGCATCGTCTGCTTGAGCCGGGCCTCCAACGCGGCCTGTCGCTCGGGGTCCAGGGCGTCGAACTCGTTGGGGGCGGCGAAGCGATCGAGCAGGAAGACCGCCTCGCGGTGGAGCAGGTCAGCGGTCCAGTCCGGGGCGACGTATGCCCCGTGGCCCCACACCGACCCGATCTGCTGGCCGCCGATCGACTGCCAGATCTGCTGGCCCTCGATGATGTCATCGCCCGTCATGACGATGCGGCCCTCGGTGTCGACCACCTGCGCCGGGATGGGCGGCTTGGATTGATTTATCTGCGCACCCATGTACAACAGCACGCCGAACGAGAACACTAGAACAACGATCAGCGCTCCCCACCAGCGCTTGTCCCGCGGTGAGATCCAGTCCAGCGGGCGGGTGTCAGAACTACGGGTGATAGCCACGACGAACTCCTTTGTCACGGTAATTCCGTGATTATTGAAACACTCGGGTCCGAAGGTGGCAACGGTTTTCCGGAGAATCTTGGCTGAGTGGGGCGCCGGCTCAGTCGAAGAGCGCCTGGCCGGCGAACTCGCCGGCGCGGATCCCGGGCGGGATCGCCCACACACCAGAGCTCGTCGCCTGCAGATAGTCCGACATGACATCCAATGTTGCCAGCCGGTGCTGGAGTGGGACGTAGTGCGTGTGGGGGTCGATGCAGAAGGCCATGAAGAACTCCCCGGCGTTGAGCCGGCCGAGGTCGTCGGTGCCGTCGACGAACTTATAGCTGCGGCGCAGCAGCTGCACGCCGTTGTTCTTGCTCGGATGGACCAGCGCCACGTGGGCCCGGGCGGAAATCAGCGGGCGGCCATTGCGGCCGGTCAGCCGGAAATTCGGTTCGCTGAACTCGGTCCCGCCCGACAGCGGAGCCCCCTCGGCCTTGGTGCGCCCGATCATGGCCTCCTGCTCCATGAGCGCGGCACGGTCCCAGGTCTCGAGGTGCATCGCGATCCGGCGGGTCACCAGGAACGTCCCACCGGCCAGCCAGGACGCGGCCGGATCCGCGCTGGCTCCGACCCACACGTGGCGGTTCAGCGCTTCGGGGTCCTCACTGGACAAATTCGCGGTGCCGTCCTTGAAGCCGAAGAGATTGCGCGAGGTCTCCTGCGGCGTGTCGGGGGAGGATCGCTGGTCGAACCCGAGCTGGGACCAGCGCACCCGCGCGATGCCGAAGGCTGCCCGGGTCAGGTTCCTGATCGCGTGGACCGCCACCACGGGGTCGTTCGCGCAGGCCTGGACGCACAGATCGCCATAACTGCGCTCCGGGTCGATCCGGTCACCACGAAAGGTGGGCAACCTGGTCAGCGTGGCCGGCTGGCGGGCGGCCAAGTCGAACCGGTCGTGTCCGTCGGCGGTGCGAAACAGCGTGGGGCCGAAGCCGAAGGTGATGGTCAGTCCCGCGGGCGGGATGTCGGTCACCTCGCCGGTGTCGCCCGGGGGTGCGTGATAGGAACTGGCGGGGTCGCCGATCCGGGCACCCCGGGTGAGCCGTTCGGCGATGTCGGTCCAGCGCCGCAGTAGATCGATCAGTTCGTCGCGGGAGCTCGTGATGACGTCGAAGGCGGCGAAGTGCAGGCTGTCCTGCATCGGGGTGAGGATGCCCGCTTGGCGCTCACCATGGAACGGATGGCGCAGCGCCTGGTTGGACTCGCGCTCCGTGGGCTCTCCGGTGGCTCGCACATGTCCGAAAGCAGCCGCACCGCCCACCGCGGCCACGCCGGCGCCCAGGAGCCCGCGGCGGGACAGCCCGCTTCGTTGCTCGCTCATCACGCCACCGCCGCGGCCAACTGGGCCAAGGGCTCGGAAAGGCGGTTGACGGCGTCTGCCAACTCCCGGATCTCTTCATGGCTCAACTCGTCATAGCCTTTGAAACCAGAGCCCACGCGATGCCTGTTGAGCAGGATCTGGACATCGTCGAAGCCGGATGCGAGCTGCCGGTCCAGGGCGGGATCCCGCTGCTGCAGGAACGGCCGCAGACCGGCCCAGGCCACGCGGGCACCGTCGAGGTTGCCCTGGAAGTCCCAGAGGTCGGTACGCGACCAGTACTCCTCCTCGCCCGTCACCTTGCGCGTGGCGACTTCGTCCAACAGTGTGCGCGCGCCGTGACCGATCTCGTGCAGGGTGAAGCGAGTCGTGCGCGTGCGCTCCTCCACCGCGCGGGTGGCCTCCATCAGCGCATCGGCGTACTCGATCCGCTGTGCCGGCGAGAGCGGGACATAGCCGTCCGCGCGCTGTGGCCACAGGTCCTTTTCGATGCGGTGCCAGCCCGTCCACTGCTGGTTGCTGGCGAGATCCGCCTCCCGGCTATCCAGGTGCGCATTGAGGTCGCGGAACGAATGCGTCACGGTCTCGATGCGCTCCCAGTGAATCCGGGTCTCGGGATAGAGCTGGCGAGCACGGTCGTCCTCACCGGCCGTGTAGGCAGTCACGAACAACTCGGTGTCCGCGAGGAGTTCCTGCGCCTGGTGGCGCACATAGGCCTCATAGCTGTCGACCGCCTGGTTGATCAGCTCCCGGTCGTCGGTGCCCTCGAGCTCGGTGCTGCCATGGACTTTGAATTGCTGGCGGATGCCGTCGCCGGTCATGCCCGGGCGGCATGCTGCCAGGTATTGACCCGAGGGGACGGTGAGCACCAGCTCGCGCGTGAGCCCCGGTGCAAGGTCCTCGACCGTGCCGAGGATGCCGATGCCGTGAGGCCCCATCAGCATGAACTCGGTCACCTGAGTGCCGCGATTGGTGATGGTGAAGCTGAGCCGCCCCGCCGGGGCGTCGCCCGCGGAGACGATGCAGTCATTGTCCGTGGCCTGCACCGAGATCCGCTGGGAATCACTGGCTTGGGCGGTCGCGCGATCGGTGCAGCCTGCGGCCACTGCCATCATCGTTGCGACCGTCACGAGGGCCACGCCGGTCAGCACCCGGGTCATCTCTTGTCAGCCTCCGTCCCACAGGTCGGCGATGCCATCGACGGCATCGGCGGTGCCTAGCTGGGGGAGGCTATGCAATGCAATTGCAAACTAGTTGATTCGAGTGGCCTTTGCAAAATACCCCCCGGTAGATTTTCGCCATCCAGGCAGAAGTGTTCGCATTATGAGCGTTTTGACGAAAAATGCTTCAGTTGTTTAACCATTAAGGCTTGGGCTCAGAAGAATATTCCCAGAGCCAGTGTAACAATCCAAAGAATGCCCACTATTTGTAGGGCGCGGTGATTGAGGACCACATCTTCGGGCTCTCCGGCATCCCCTCGATCGACTTCCAGGGCGTACTGGAGCAGGCCGATGGTGAGCGGGATGATCGAGATCACGAGCCAGGGCAGACCCCACAGGCCCGAGCTGGGAGCGGGTTCCCCGGGAGCGGCGCCGCCGCCGATTGCCCACAGACAATAGGCCACCAAAGTAACGGCAGCGGACAAATGCCAGGCGAATCGGAGATAGGAAACGGTGTACTCTTTTAGTGACTTCCGCGTGCCCGCATCGGAGCCGAGAACCACCATTTCGGAATAGCGCTTGCCGGCCACCATGAACAGTGAGCCGAAAGCGGCAACCAGCAGGAACCAAGCGGATATGTCGATATCAGAGGCAACGCCGCCCGCGATCATGCGGAGCAGGAAGCCCGAGGCGACCATGGCCAGATCGATGATCGGCTGGTGTTTCAAGAATTGCGTATAGAGCAGTTGCAACACCAAATAGACGATCAGGACGACGCCCAGCATGGTCGCGGTGAAGAAACCGATCGCCAGGCTGAGAATGCACGAGAGGGCAGCCAGGGCGTACGCCGTGCCGACCTTCAGCTCACCCGCCGCGATCGGGCGGAACCGCTTCTTGGGATGCAGCCGGTCCTCTTCGACATCCTTGGCGTCGTTGAGCAGATAGATCGTCGCGCTGATCAGCGAGAAGGCCACGAAGGCCAGCAGGGTGTTGATCAGGACGTTCAGGTAGTCCTCGTTGCCGCGGGTATGGAAGCCGGCAGTCAGCGGAGCGGCGAAGACCAGGACGTTCTTCACCCACTGACGGGGGCGCATGGCGCGCAGCCAGGCCGGCAGATAGGTCTTCGGCGGCAGTTGGCGGCTCGGGATCGCGGGGCGCGGTTGAGTAGTCATGACGAATTCGAGGCTATCCGACTAGCTTGGGCCATGTGTGTTGCCGTGCCGTCCCCCGTGCTGCCCGTAGCGCCTGCGGAGCCATGTTGGCCGCGCTGGCGCTGGGGGGTTGCTCGGCGCCGGGACCCGTGCCGGAGCCGCCGTCGACTCCGGCGGTGAGCGCGGCGCCGGTGCCCGCCGGTGGTGTGAGCCTGGCCCAGTTGGGTTTCCAACACGGGCCCGCGAGCGCGCTGACCCTGCCCGCGGAGGTGCGGATCGGGCTCCGGGTCGATCAGCCCAACATGGTCACGATGACCTTCGTCGCTCCCGAGGGACCGGTGATCGGTGATTGGTTGCGGACGCACGTCGGTGAGGGGGGCTTCCGGGTGACCGCGGACGCGGCCGGGGGGCTGGTGTTCGAGGGGTACGCCTGGGAGGGCGCGTTCACGGTCGGCGAGCAGGGCTCGGCGCTCACGCTGCGCCGTGAACCCCGCGTCGTGGGCTGAGCCACGTTCAGCCGGGGGTCGTCCACAACTGCGGCCAGGCCACGCCGAGCTCGACGAGCAGGTCGCGCAGGAGCGGCAGGCTGATGCCGACCACGTTGTGCGGGTCGCCCTCCAGGCCGGTGATGAAGGGCCCGCCGAGTCCGTCGATGGTGAATCCGCCGGCCACGGCCAGCGGCTCACCGGTGGCCACATAGGCGGCGATCTCGTCATCGGTGAGGTCGGCGAAGCGCACCATCGTGGACGCGCTGGCCGTCACCTGGTGCACCCCACGATCCCGCAGGATCACGTGGTGGCCGGTGTGCAGCACGCCGGTCCGCCCGCGCATGGCCTGCCAGCGGGCGACGGCCTCGGCGGGGGAGCCGGGCTTGCCGTGGGCGCTGCCCTCGAACTCCAGCACCGAGTCGCAGCCGATCACGATCACCGGCTCATGGCCGGCGAGCTGCTGGCTCA
The DNA here is from genome assembly GCA_030544185.1 of Propionibacteriaceae bacterium. The sequence continues at coordinate 9,764 of JAUNRO010000034.1, forward strand.
CGGTCTGCGCCTTGCGCTCCGCCAGGAGCGAGGCCAGGATCACCGGGCGACTCGCGGTCACGGACTCCTCGTCGACGCCGGAGACGATGACCTCCGGCTCGATTCCGGCCCGCCGCAGGGTCTGGCGGCGGGCCGGGGAGGCCGACGCGAGGACGACCCGATAAGCCGGCATCAGTTCCGGCGTCCGCCGCCGAGCAGCCCGCCGAGGATGTCGCCGAGCAGCCCACCGCCACCACCGGCGGGCTCGGACCGGGCGGGGGGCACGGGGTCATCGAGCGGGATCTGATCGGGAGCGCGGCCGGAGTCACCCTGGCCGCTCGGGACCTGCCGGGGCTGCTCGAACTGCGGGGAGCGGGGGGCGGGCGCCGGCTGGCGGGCGCCGCCGCGACCACTACCGCCACCGCCGAGCATGTCGAGGAGCACATCCTGCAGGTTCGGGCCCTGCTGCGGCTGTTGCTGGCTCCGGCCGCCCCCGGTGAGGTTGTCGAGGATGTCACCGAGGATGCCGCCGCCACGGCCACCGGCCTCGGCGCCGCCGCCACGCGGCTGGGTCAGCTGCTTGGCCAGATAGGCCAAGACGATCGGGGCCAGATAGCGCAACAGCTTGTGGACCAGCTCGGAGTTGCCGCCGGCCACCTGGGCGCCGAGGCGCTGGGTGACCTGCGGGGTGTTGGCGCCGAACACGTTGTGGACGATCGCGTCGCCGTCGCCGGTGTCCACCCGGTCGAGATGGACGCGGTCATCGAGCACGGCGGACGAGGTGTGGTCGTTGAGCGCGCTGGCCAGGGACCGGGCCCCGCCCTCGTCATCGGCGTTGGCGGACATGCCGCCGATGAGGGCCGGGACGAGCTGGCCGGCCATCTGTTGAGCCGTGGCCGGGTCGGTGCCCACCTGGGCGGCGAGCTGGTCGAAGGGGATGGAGTTGAGGATCTCCTGCACCGCGTCCACGGTGACTCCTTTCGCTGCGACGGGCCGAGGCTGGCCGTTGCCGCCTAACGTAGCGAACCGGGTCCCGCCGTGCGCAAGAGGCGTCAGCGGTCGATGTGGCGCCACGCTCCGGGTCCGGGAAAGGCCGTGCCCCGCAGCGTCCGGGTATAGGACTTCCAGCCGCCCATCCGCGGACGGTCTGCCGTCCGCGGAGCGTCCGCGGGGCCTCCGGAGGACACCGCCGCGGTGACCACGGTGACGATCGCCGCCAGTTCTTCTGGGGTCGGGGAACCGCCGATGACCTCCACCACGGGCCCGTCAGAGTTCTCGTCGCTCATGTCAGGCCTCCATCACAGCGGGATATTGCCGTGCTTCTTGGGCGGCAGGGACTGCCGCTTGGTGCGGAGCAGGCGGAGCATGCGGATGATCTCATAGCGCGTCTGGTGCGGATAGATGACCTGGTCGATGTAGCCGCGCTCAGCCGCCACATAGGGGTTGGCCAGCTCATCGTCATAGGCCTGGATCAGCCGGGCGCGCTCGGTGTCCGGGTCGGAGGCGGCGTTGAGTTCCTTGCGATAGAGGATGTTCACCGCGCCCTGGGCGCCCATGACCGCGATCTGGGCGGTAGGCCAGGCCAGGTTGACGTCGGCGCCGAGGTGCTTGGACCCCATCACGTCATAGGCACCGCCATAGGCCTTGCGGGTGATCACGGTCACCAGCGGGACGGTCGCCTCGGCGTACGCATAGATCAGCTTGGCGCCGCGGCGGATGATGCCCGCATGCTCCTGGTCGACCCCGGGCAGGAAGCCGGGCACGTCCACGAACGTCAGCACCGGAATGTTGAAGGCGTCGCAGGTGCGCACGAAGCGGGCCGCCTTCTCCGAGGCGTCGATGTCGAGACAGCCGGCGAAATGCATCGGCTGATTGGCCACGATGCCGATCGAGCGTCCCTCGACCCGGCCGAAGCCGGTGACGATATTGGGCGCGAACAGCGGCGAGGTCTCCAGGAAGTCGTCATCGTCCAGCACGTTGGTGATGACGGCCTTCATGTCATAGGGCTGGTTCGGCGAGTCCGGGATCAGCGAGTCGAGCAGCCGGTCGTGCTCGGTGACCTGCAGATCGTCCTCGTCATCGCCATACAGCGGCGGATCCTCGAGGTTGTTCTGCGGCAGGAAGCTCAGCAGATCGCGCACATAGTCGATCGCGTCCTCCTCGTCAGCAGCCAGATAATGGGCGTTGCCGGACTTCGTGTTGTGCGTGCGCCCGCCGCCCAGGTCCTCCATCGACACGTCCTCACCGGTGACGGTCTTGATGACGTCGGGACCGGTGATGAACATCTGCGAGGTCTGGTCGACCATGACCACGAAGTCGGTGAGTGCCGGCGAATAGACGTGGCCGCCGGCCGCCGCGCCCATGATCAGCGAGATCTGCGGGATGACGCCGGAGGCGATCGTGTTGCGCCGGAAGATCTCGCCATAGAGGCCGAGCGAGACCACACCCTCCTGGATGCGCGCGCCACCGCCCTCGTTGATGCCGATGAGCGGGCAGCCGGTCTTGAGCGCGAAGTCGATGATCTTCACGATCTTCTCGCCATAGACCTGGCCCAGCGAGCCACCGAACACCGTGACGTCCTGGGAGAACACGCACACCGGCCGGCCGTTGATCGCACCGACGCCCGTGACCACGCCATCGCCATAGGGGCGCTTCTTCTCCATGCCGAAGGAGGTCGACCGGTGCCGGGCGAATTCGTCGAGCTCGGCGAACGTGCCTGGATCCAACAACAGGTCGATGCGCTCGCGGGCGGTCAGTTTGCCCTTCGCGTGCTGCTTCTCCACTGCGGCGGCCGAGCCGGCGTGAATGGCTTCGTCAGTGCGCCGGGCCAGGTCCGCGAGTTTGCCTGCGGTCGTGTGGATGTCGATCTCCATAGGCCGCAGCCTAGCCCCCGGCCATGCGTCCCCGGGGGAAGCGGGCGCAAATCACATTCGCGAGACCGGGTTCAACAACCCCCGCAATCCTCCGGCGGGGTGAAGAAGTTCCCGGCGAGCGGGTTGGGTTCGGCCCGGCCGCCGGCCTCCGCGGACGGGGGCTCGACGCCCAGCAGGGTGCGGGTCAGCGTTTCGGCGTCGGACAGCATTTCATCCAGCACCTCGGTGAGCAGGTCGTCGTTCACCTCGGTGCCCGCCTCGGCGGCCACCAGGACCGTCCGGCGGCCGAGTTCCTTGAAGAACGAGGCGGTCACCCCGTCGGGGCGCTCCGACGCGCGCCCCAGCGCCGGCGCGCGGAGCGGCAGCGACCCCGCGTACAACCGCAGCAGCGCGAGCCGCTCCTCGGCATCCGGCCGGGGAACGTGCAGGGCGAGATCCACCCGGCCCGGGCGCTGGCTGAGGGCGTCCTCGAGCAGATCGGCGCGGTTGGTGGTGAGGATGAACGCGATATCGGATTCACCGGAGAGCCCGTCCATGGCATCCAGCAGCGAGAACAGCAGGGGCTGCGGGCCGTGCATCCCGCGGTCCTCGGCGATCAGGTCGACGTCCTCCAGCACCACGACGCTGGGCTGCAGCGCCTGGGCCATCGTCGCGGTCTCGGCGATGAACCGGAGGCTGTTGCCGCTCAGCAGGAAGCAGGTCACGCCCTCGAGCGAGCCGATCAGGTGGCGCACCGTGTGGGTCTTGCCGGTGCCGGGTGGGCCATAGAGCAGCAGGCCGCGCTTGAGATGCTGGCCCGCGGCCTGCAGCGCAGCGCGATGGCGGGCGGTGCCCACGATGTGCCGGTGGATCCGCTCCAGCGCCCCCGCCGGGAGGATGACCTGGTCGGCATCGATCCGGGGCCGCTCGTGGAACGAGATCCCGCCCGTCGACGGCTCATATTCCTCGCTGACCTCGGCGAAGCTCACCACCTGGGCGCGAAAAACGTTGTGGTCGCTCATGTTCTGCCGGATCCGGCTCAGCACCGCCTCTGCCGTCTCCGGGGCGGCGAGAACCTCCAGGCCCGCCGTGCGCCCGTGGCGGGGATCGGACTGGCGCTGCAGCAGCACCACCGGATCGCCGTCCGGCCCCGGGAACGAGAACAGGTGGGCGCCGAACGAGACCGCCTCCCGGGTGGTCGTCGGCCCCGTCGCGACCCGGGCCCGGTCGACCGCCGCGCTGCGGATCTGGCCGCTCCAGCCACCCTGCAGCAGGTCGCCCAGCGTCATGTGGTGGCGCTGTTCACCGCCGCCGACCCCGACCAGCGAGCCGCCGCCGCAGTCGTCGACCAGCGCCTGCACCGCCACATCGAGGTTGACGAATTCGGCCGGGTGGATGTCCATGCGGGCGATCGGAAAGGACGTCGGCGCCTGCCCGAGGTGTTCCCGCAGCACATCGACCAGGACCGGGGCGGCTTCGTCGCCGGGCTCGACATAGTCCAGACAGCGCCGCATGAAGGCGCTGAAAGTGGCAAGAATCTCGCGATCATCGGTGTCCATGCGCTCAAGGTACGCCGGGGCCGGGCGATCGGTCACGGGAGTTTTTCCCCGGGTCAGTCGGACCCTGTCCCCGGGCCCGAGGGCGGGGTTCGGATAGCCTCAGTCCGTGCCGCCCACCGCTCCGCCCGACGCCGCCGCGCTGACGGCCGTCCTCGTGCGGCTGGGGTCGCTGTGGACATCGATCACAGTGCTCCCGGCGACCGGCTCCACCAACGCGGACCTGGCCGCCGCTGCCAGGCGAGGGGCGCAGGACGGCACCGTCCTCATCACCGACAACCAGACCTCCGGCCGGGGCCGGCTCGACCGGACCTGGGTGACCCCGCCGGGGGTCTCGGTGGCCTGCTCGGTCCTGCTTCGTCCGCGCGGGATCGGCCTGGAGCGCTGGCCCTGGCTGTCCCTCATGACCGGGGTCGGGATCGTCGACGGGCTGCGGACCGCAACCGGGCTCCCCGTCGGCCTGAAATGGCCCAACGATGTCATGATCCACGACCGCAAACTGTGTGGCCTGCTCGCCGAGATGGTCGAGACGCCCGTCGGGCCGGCGGTCGTTCTCGGCTTCGGCATCAAC
>JAUNRO010000035.1:0-2621 GCA_030544185.1 Propionibacteriaceae bacterium
TGTGCTACACGCTCGGCTGCATAGTAGATAACACCCGAGAAACGCTGGGGAGTCTCGGCGATGCGGTCCAGGGGGCCGGCACTGCGGTTCAAGTAGCAAGCGATCCCGCTGGATATATGGCTGAAACGGTCCGAGGTGCAGCCGAGTCGCTCTTGTCCACGGTACTCGGAGGACTTCACGAGTTCACTCAGCCAAATCTCAATGTTGAGTGGTTCCGAAGCCTTTATGCTCTCAATTTCGGAATCGCAATAATCATTATGGGTGCGATCATTCTCACTAACGCATCGCGTGCCGCATCAGGAAAAATGTCCGGAACGGCCTTGTTTGAATCGATCGTAATCGATACTCCGCGATTCCTCGTAGGCAGCATGTTCGCACCCGCCATCGCAGGCGTCCTGATGCAGCTGGCCAATGCGCTTGCTAACACGTTCCTGCAAATAGGTGTCGGCAACGCTGAAGTCAACATCGTTGAGAAAGTGAAATCATCCTTCGCCGCGGCAAGTATCTCAGGGACGGTTTCCAACAGCGTAATCGCCACGCTTATGTACACAGCAGTCCTCTTGTCGCTCCTCCTGATCGCAATATCTCTGCTCGCTTCATATCTTGCCCTCAATCTGTCTTCGGTTGCATTCCCACTAGGGTACGTTTGGACCCTCAACCCTCCGACGAGCAAATTCGGGAAGAGAATAATCTACATTTGGATCGCCCTACTCTTCACGCCGGGCATCGTGTTCTTGATGCTTGGCGCAGCAATGCAGTGGGTCACCAACCTGCCATTGGATTTTTCCGACAGTGCCCTGCAATCCATTGTCTCGATTATGGCAGTCGCTGTTGCTCTCTTCCTCGTGGCCCTATCTCCATGGGCGCTGCAGAAGTTCGCTCCAGTGCTGCCGACTGGAAGCGGAGCAGATGGGCCATCCATGGATGCCCCTGGCAGCGCACCAGGCTCAGGGTCGGAACCCAATGGGTCCGCAACGAGTCGGCTGGCAACACAAAACGCCGCACCTATGGGCAGCTCGACGGAGCCAGTGCAAGGGTCCTCCTCGGGCCGTATTGCAGATCTCGCAACTGGTTCGGGGAGTGCTGGCGGAGCCACCGGCGATGGCACCAACACCCCAGGATCGGGCACCATCAGCGGCGCCGCTCAGGGAGCCGTCCCACAGGCAGTCAACGGCGAAGAAGGTGACGAAGGGAACGACGGGGCGAAAGACACATCAGGCTGGAACATGCGCGGAGCGGCCTTGAAGACCGGCCAGGTCGCGCAGTCCATCGGAGATGTGGCTCTGGAATTCGCTGACGATATCGAAGTCGAAGGTGAGGCACAGTAACAATGTTGACTCCTCGTTTTCTAGGCGGCGAAGCAGGTCACCGAGGGCTCTTGGGCGGATCGAGTGAAACTCGCCCCCGGAGAATCGCACTGATTCTTTGGTTCTTGGCGTTTTGCATCCTGACTCTGTTCCTACGTCTGACCGGCCTCCTATTTTCTCTCGCACTACTCATCGCGGTACTTGCCGCCACGGCTCGAGCAGGGCGAGAATCAACCTGGAGACGCATCCAGAATTCCAGAGCATGGCGAGCACGCGTACGTTCAGGGTTCGACTCCTATCGACCTATCGAGCGCTTGCCAGAAGGGATGCAGCTGACACAGTCGGAAGCTTCCAAGTACCGTGAATGGCCTGATGGCGCTGAAGGGTTCTACTGGCTTGACATGAGGCCAGGGTTTCCCGGAATTCAATGGCATCTTCCACCAGAGACTGAACCCTACCTGGCCGTTGTGTGGAAGGTTGATGGCGCAATCTCCGGACTTGAATCCGACGACACAGTGAATGGGGCCTCCGAGACCTTCGGCGACTTTCTTGCAAGCACGGCTCGCGCTCTGTCACTCGTCGACAGAGTGCAGTCGGTCACACAGGCGGCACGAGTCGACGTTACGCCTCACGAGATGTGGGTCATGGATAACGTTTCCAAGGCCGCCCCGCCCGAGTTGCTCCGCAGCTACGACCAACTGGTCGGCACCCTCGAAAGAGTCGGCATGACTCAGGAACACTACCTCCTCGTCCGGTGGCCGCTCACGTCTGCGTTTCGCGCTCGAGCCGCGCTCCGTGGACCAGGACAAGCTGGATGGCTCCGCCTGATGGATGACGAGATTCGGCGCATGACCAGGCTCCTGGGGCGCTCTCATCTGGGCCGTGTCCGCCCTTTGACTGCACGCCAGGTCGGTGCCGTGATTCGACATGCACAGCTGCCCTCCTGGCCCAGCGGTGACATGGAAGGGATCGAGCCTGGCCGAGGTGGCTCCTACCTGATGTCCAGCGACCTTCCAGCGACAACCCACGCCATCACGGAAGACCTTGGGCCCGGCGGCGTGCCCGAACGCTGGTACCACCGCACTGCGGAAGTCCCCGTTCGGAAGTTGGAAGCAGACCATGTTGACGCCCTATGGCTGACCCCGATCCTGAGCGGACTACCCGAACAGATCCACCGAACTGTGGCCACGCACATCGCAACACGCCCCGCAGGTGCCGCTCGCCGCGCCGCGCGAACCGACATGGCCATGGACGTTGCCGAGATGCGCGAACAGCAGCGAAAGGGCTACCTCATCGATGACGACCTCGGTGCGG
>JAUNRO010000035.1:2631-11275 GCA_030544185.1 Propionibacteriaceae bacterium
GTCACAGGGCTGCGCGCCAACGGCACCACGACCTCAAACCGGGGACAGGCGTGCAGGGCGCGGGCTGGGCGATGCATATCACGATTTCTTCTCAAAGTCTTGACGGACTTCGAATGGCGCGCGACCTCATTGAAGCCGGATGTTCGGAAGCGGGGATTACTGGACTGCACTGGCTCGACGATCACCACGGAGCTGCTATGTCTTGGACCTGGCCGATTGGACGCGGCATGGCGACACTTGGCAGCTCGGCGGCCGATCGTGTTCTAGCGATCGTTCACCAGAAGGCAGGAGAAGATCCGCTGTGAAAATCCTCACCAAGCGCGATGCCGATCCCACAGAAACACCGCACGATCAGATTCGCGGAGAACTCCCCCTACCCCGCAGGCGCGGGCCTCTCCTGCCTTCATCTTTACGCCCGAGATTAGCGCAGCCGGTTCCCTCGACGACACGTCAGGTCGAGGTTCTGAATACTGCCGTGATAGCTGCTCCCACGGATCAAGAGGGGATTCTAAACGGGCGTGACAGACTGTCGGGTTCCATGGTTGCCCATGATCCATTCACGGCCTACAGAAAACGCGCCATCACAAGTCCCAACGTTGTGATCATGGGTGCAATCGGTTCCGGAAAGTCATCACTCATCAAGACTTGCTTCGCCCTTCGCCCTCTGGTCTTCGAACGTCGGCGCGTCATGGTTATCGACAAGAAGATTAAGGACGGAGCCGGCGAGTACACAGACTTGGTCCATCGGTACGGCGGTGAGCCATTCAGAATGAGTCAGGATGGCACTGGAACACGTTTGAATCTCATGGATCCAGTAATTTACCGGGGCGCTGGAGAGAAAGCGCAGCTCCGCCTCCTACGTGCAGTTGCCGAAATTGCGCGGGGCGGCAACGAGCCGCTTTCTACGTGGGAACTGAAGGCACTCCGGATGGCCAGGGCGGGGGCAATGAGAGAGGCGGAGGTGGATGGTCGCATACCGACGCTCGACGACCTTGTACCCCGGCTCGGAAGGATGGATCCCGGCACAATCGCGCCGGATCCACTCCTTCACGACCTTTCACCTGCCTCCCTTGAAAGACTGCATCAGGCCGGAGTCGAGCTCCGGTTCATCTTCGAGGATGCCCTACTCGGTGAGCTGGCAGGCATGTTCGATGGTCCAACTAGTGACCATGTAGCCCTCACGAGTCCACTTCAGTCCTTCGACGTCTCATCTCTGCCAGACGACGGTCCTGCGGTCCCGATGGTGGTCACTGTTGCCAATGCTTGGTTGATGGGCACGCTTCGACATTCTCCCGGTTGGCATACGACATTCGTAGGAGAAGAAGGTTGGCACCTCATCGAGGGTGGTGGCGGGAGGTTCATGCGCGCGAACACCAAGCTGTCGCGCTCCCTCGGTCTCAGCAATGTGATTTCTCTCCATCGACCTGGAGATGTACCACTTGACTCACCTGGAATGTCGCTGCTCACCGAGGCGCAAACAATCTATCTCTACCGCCAGGATCGGTCTATCGATCTGGACACTGTGATCAGTCTGTACGACCTCGCGGAGAGCAATAGAGATGTTCTCAAGCGGCTAGGGACCGGGGAGCACCTATTGAAGATCGGACACAGACGAGAAATCCAAGTTCAACACCTGCTGTCCGACATGGAAGCACAGCTCATCGACACGAATGAAGCGATGATCTTCAACTAGAGGAAGTTTCACGAGGGTACTGCAATGGCTCATAATCATGCTCGCCGCCTCGGCAGGAGAAATACGGGTCCTGCCACATTCACGGCGGGAGAGAAAGTCGGTTTCTTCGCGGTCGCGATGGCGGGCGCCGCGGCACTATTGTGGTTCGGGGCGCGAGCATTGACCCGAAACCCCGTTGCGGTAACTCTTATCGTCACGCTTGGACTAGTCGTTATTTCAGGAACCCTGCTAGCAGTTAGGCGCTTCTGGGATGAGCGCAGAGAAGCATCCGGCCACATCCCACTAGGACTGGCCACCCCAGAGGAAATTCACGTTCAGGCGGGGCATGAACGTCTCCGCGATAAGGCACTCCATCAGCGTCCCTCTCTATCTGAGGCGGAGGTCGAAGCGGCGCCATTGGAGGATTTGGGCTGGTATCTGGGGGAGGGGCCTGACGGAACTCCGATATATGCCGCGATGGAGGATCAGATATTGATCTACGGCAAGACGGGCGCGGGTAAGGATGCCTATTTCGCGGTCCCAGCTGTGTTGTCTGCTCCTGGGCCTGTCGTTCTTACGACGACGAAGGCCGACATCCTCGATGTGATCGCAGGGCCGCGGGGGCGCAGAGGACGTATTTGGGTGTTCGATCCATTGGATCAAGCGTCGTGGCCGGATCCAATGGTGTGGAATTGTTTGCGAGGTTGTGAACGCGATACGGTTGCTCGCGCTCGGGGTAAGGCGTTCACGGCAGGTATTGCGACCAGCAAGAGCGGCAATGAAGCTTTCTTCAAGGACACTGCTGCGGCGGCGATCCAGTACATGATGCACGCGGCGGCATTGGGCGATTTGACGATGCGAGACGTCACGAGCTGGGCGATGAACTTGGATCGCGGCGCAGAGACGCCTCAGCGAATAATTCGCAGCTCATCGCACCCTCTGGCGGAGCATCTATGGGCAGATATGCTGCGTACCGTGTCCACGGGTGCCGATGACACGGTCGCGTCCACGCGCGTTACTCTGCGGGGGGCCCTGGATCCGATCAGCTCCGGTCGGGTGATGGACTCCTTGGTACCCCACGCGGGGGCAGCAGAATTCGACGTACACGCTTTTGTCGAGAGCACCGACACTCTGGTGTTGCTCTCTGACGCGAACTCGCTGACGAATGTTGCTCCGTTGACGACGATGCTGTTGCAGGAGGTCGTCGACGTCGGTAAGGAAGTGGCTCGCACGAAACCGCGTCACCTACTTGATCCGCCGATGCGTTTCGTGGGCAATGAGATTGCGAATGTTGCGCCGATCCCGAATCTTCCAGAGATCTATACAGATTCTCGCGGGTATGGGATGCAGTGGATTGGGTTCGTGCAGTCGGACACGCAACTCGAAGCCAAATGGGGCCCGGAGGGTGCGGGGACGCTCCAGGGGCAAGCGGAGTTCGAGATTGTGTTGCCTGGTTTGAAGCGCCAACCTGCGTTGGAGCGGTTCTCGGCTTTGGTCGGTTCGGTTGACGTCTCGGAGTCGAGTGCGTCGACGAGTTCAGCGGGGGTGATGCAGGGAATGACTACGAGCACGCGTGAGCAGAGGATTCTGCGGCCTGAAGAGGTCCGCAAGCTCCTGGGGGAGCGGTCGGCCCTGGTGATCCCCGCGCGTGGCGAGCCGATGATCCTGCGGTTGACTCCCTGGTGGGAGGGCCCCGAGGGCGCGAAGCTGAGCGCTCAGGCCGAGCGCGTTGCGGCGCAGCGAGCAGCGACGGCTAGTGCGCGAGCTAAGGCAGTGGCGTGAGCGAAGTATCGGAGGAGTTCGCTCAGCGGGTCGTAGACGTAGAGACGTCGCTGTTGGCCGTTCTCGGCCAGGTGAAGACTCTGGAGAAGGGCGCAGAGCGTCTGGATGCGGTGGAGAAGACGCTCCAGGCGCTTGCGAAGGAGGTCCAAACTCTGAGACCCGCCAAGCAGCGGGAGAAGGATTGGGTTCCTGTCGCCTGGACCGATCGCGCCTCGCGGGAGGAGTGGTCCGAGCTGGTTGCGTGGGTTGACTGGCTTCGTGGCACGTACGACGTGACCGATGTGCGCGCTATTCCGCCCTGTTGGCCTGCGCATCGCGGCCTCGCGAACGATCTTTCAGCGTTGCATCAGGCGTGGATTGGGGCACAGCGGGCTGACCATGACAAGAAGGATCATCAAGCGCTGATCCACTGGCACGATCGCTGGTTCGCGCCGCTTCTGGGCCGGGTCCACATGTACGGGACGAAGCAGTGCGGACCGCGCAACCACGACCCGGTGATCGGACCTGAGCCGACGCGCGACGACCTCATGCCCGCCGTGGGGGAGTACGTCACGGCAGCGCTCTGAACCCCCGGTTCAGAGCTTGACTGATCCGGGGCCGTCTTCGACGATGCTGGATCGGTAGTCGTCGGCGGTGTAGCTGGGCGGTTCGTCTAGCGCGTCGGCGGCGGGCTGTGGGTTCGGGGTGAGGGTCTTCGGGTCGACGCCGTGCCGGAGCGCGATGCGTTCGAGAGCGGCCTGAGCTCGTGCCCGCTGGTCGACGAGGTCGACATCCTCGGGTTGTGCCGGCACGTAGTTCGTGGCCGCCTCCGTGACGGCGAGCCAGAGAACCTGCTCGTCGGTGTGCATCTGTTGGGCCAGGGCGCGGATAAGTGTGGTCCACTCATCGGGGTCGGCGGCAGCGATGTGGGCGCTGGCGCGTTTGACGGCCGCGTACAGGTCGGGAATCTCGGGTTCGGTGAGTGGTACAGCTCCGACGGCGGTGAGCCGCTCATTCTGGGCATAGACGGTTTCGGTCAGGTCCTCAAGGACCTGCGCGAGGAGCGTCTCGACGAGGGGGTGCGCGTCCTCGAGGGCGGCACGGAGAGCTTCTGGGCCGTGGTCGGTGAGCAGCGAGGCCGGGTCGACGCCTTCGGGGAGGTCGATAGTGGCGGGGCTGACGTGGCGTTGGGCGAGTTGGGTGTAGGCGGCCTCGGCGGCCCTACGTCCTGGCGCGTCCGGGTCGAAGGCGACAATGACGTCGCGGTGGTCGCGGAGGCGGTCGAGCTGGGCGGCCGTCAGCGCAGTTCCCAGGGGTGCGAGGCCGACATATTCGCCGTTGGTGGCGAGGGTGACGGCGAGTGCGTCCATAGCGCCTTCGACGAGGACGGGTGTCGCGGCCGCGGTGAGATTGTCGATTCCGTACAGGGTGGTCGATTTGGCCCAGGCGGCGGTGTTGCCGCCGTTCATCCATTTGGGGGCGCGGGTGTCGGTGTCGTCGAGGCGGCGGCCGGTGAATCCGACGACGGCGCCGGCGCCGTCGCGGACGGGGAGCATGAGGCGGTCTCGGTAGGTGTCGATGAGCGTTCCACGGCGGCTATACCGGGCGAGGTCGGCGTCGACGAGCTGTGCGTCGCTGAAGCCGAGCGCGCGGAGGTGGTCGACGAGACCCGTCCAGGAAGCGGGGGCATAGCCGGCGTCGATGTCGTTGACGACAGCTCCGAACCGGGCTCGGAGGGCGCCCTCGGCGGGCGAGTCCGGGTGTTGGCTGCGCCAATAGTCGAGCGCGGCTTCGTTTGCCTCGATCACGGCGTCGACTTGTGTCTGGTCCAGGGGTGGCAGGGGACGGGCAGCGAACGGGTCGGCGGGCGTGGGGGTTTCCGGTTCCCAGGGTTCGTCGACGACTGGACGGAAGGCCGGGCGGGCGTGGTGGCGCGGGGTGATGGTGGCGCAGTACCAGGCGTCGTCGGCGGGGGAGGGCTGGCGGCTGGTGTCCTCGATGTGCAGGGTGTCCTCGGCCTGGAGGACGTCGGCGTGCAGCACCGCGGCGGTGGCGAGAGCGGCGGGGTCGTCGGGGTGCGCGGCTTGGGCCTGGGTCAGGAGGTACGCCGCGGTGGCGGCAACGTCGGTTCCGCCGTGCTGCTCGATGCGCTCGACCAGGACAGGCCAGTCCGGGGAGGCAATGACGGAGTCGAGGGTGCCGTCGGTGAGGACGTCCTCTACGGTGGCCACCCATGCCGGGCGCAAGCGGGTGGGGCCGTCGATGGAGGTGTCCGGTGTGGTCGCGTTGCAGATCCGCCACCACAGGGCGGTGCCAGGACGCTCGGCGGGCAGAGGGCGCCCCATCGCTGTGCGGAGCGTCGTTTCGGCGTCGATGCCGCTGTGGTCGAGTCGGGTGAGGGTAGCTGCGATGACGCGCCAGTACGGGTCGTCAGTGACGCGCGGATCGAGGGCGTGGGCGATCCCACGCCAGTGGTCTGTGGTGCGCTGCGATTGTTCGAGGGCGGCCTCGATGCGCTTTTCGAGCCGTTCGAGTTCCTTCTGCTCGCGCGCTCCGACTCGTTGCGCTCCGAGGGGCCTCATGTCGTCGTCCGGGACGTTGTGCAGTACGCGCCAGATCGCGATCCGTTCGACGAGGGCGCGTTGGTGGCTCAGCCCGGCCGACCATCGGGGTTGGGTGGTGGCCAGGTCATGCCGGAGTTGGTCGCGGACGGCGGCGACGTCCGCGTGTACCTGTGTGCGCCGGGCGGAGAGGTACGGGCCCCAGGTCTCGTCCGCAAGGAGTGCCGCTGGGATGCCCGAGAGTGAGACGAGAGCTGGGTCGTGCGAGCCGGGCTGGGCGACGTAGTCAGAGAGACGCCACCACATCACGGCGCCGGTGTCTCGGGCCGTGTCGAGTTCGCGTTTGGCCGCGGCTTCGGCCAGAACGGAAAGGGGGTCGGTTGCGCCGCCGAGGCTGATCTCGGCGAGCCGTACGCGCAGTACCTCCCAGCCGCCGGTTGCGGTGATGCCGGGCACGATGGTGTCGGCCTCCGTGTCGATCCTGGCGAGAGTCGCCGGGTCCGTGGCGGAGACGATGGCCACGCCGCGGGCGTCCTCGTACGCGGCGATGTGCAGGGGTGCCAGGGCCCGAGGGTCAGCCGCGGCCGCGCGGGCGGTACGAGCCGAGACCGCGGACCCGTCGTGTCGGATGACGTCCTCGACGATTTCGAGAGCGGTCTGGGGCGCGATCGCCTCGGGTCGGACGACGGAGTGATCGGAGCCGTCGGTGGAGACGGCGACCCATAGGTGATTGGAGTGGCGGCCTCGGGAGGTGGCGACGTAGAGCCCTTGGCGGTCCTCGTTGCCGGTGATGAGCGTGTGGGAGGTGTCGACGGTGACACCTTGGGCGCCGTGGATGGTGGAGGCGTAGCCGAGGTCGATGTGGGCGGCGACGTAGTCGTGGGGGAGGGTCAGGGTCCGGCCGGTGGCTGCATGGTGGGCCGTGATGTCGCCGGCGTCGCCGATGGCCGTGACGGTGAAACGGTCTCCGTTCTTGAGCCAGTGCGTCGGGGTGATGTGGATCCGTCGGTCGTTGCGGCGGGCGAGGATCTGGTCGCCGATCCCGATCTGGACGTCGCCTCGTGCGGTGGTCGTTCGGGACGTGTCGACGTCGCCGGCGGTTACTCGTCGTGCCCGTGCGGCTTGGTTGAGGGCGCGGACCTGCTCGCGGGTGGAGGCGAGCATCAGGCTGTCGCGTCCCTGTTGAGTGTCGGCCCACCAGGCGGCGACGACGTCGTCGGTCTGTGCGTCGACGGCGCCGGCGTGGATACGTCCGTGGTCGGCCCACCAAGCGGCGGCTGCGGCGTCGCCCTCGCGGACGGCCAGCGTTGTGGCTGCCTCGGCTGGGTCGATGAAGCGGACGACTTCGCGCAGGGATACCGCGCCGACTTCGCGGGCGATGTCGCGCAGCGTTCCGCCTGATCCGATGGCGGCGAGCTGACGGTCGTCACCGACAAGACGCACGCTGGCCCGGCGTTCGGTGAGCCATGTCGTTGCTGTTTCGAGGTCGAGAGTTCCCGCCAATCCGGCTTCGTCGATGACGATGAGGCTGGAGTCGTTGACGGTTTCGGCCCAGTCGGGCATCGGGTTGGTGCCGCGGATTCCGCCGACGAGCTTGGCGAGGGTGTCGCCCACGGCGTCCATCTCTTCGGCGAGCAGAGCGCCCGCTGACGCCGATGGGGCCAGGCCGATGACAGTGCCGCCGTCGTCTCTCCAAGCGTCTGCGACCACGCGCATGGCGGTGGTCTTGCCCGCGCCGGCAGGGGCAAGGACGAGCTGGAGGGCCTGCCCCGAGGTGGTGACCTCGCGCACGAGTGCTCGTTGTCCGTCGTTGAGGGGTTTGCCGTTCGCAACGTGTTCGAGCAGGGCGACATCTACGGTTTCGGGTGCGACCTTGCGATACCCGAGCGTCTTTGCGTGGTCGAGGATGCGGGTCTCGGCGTCCTCGACGGCGCGCGAGGTGTACTGGGCGGCCTTGGGTGTCGCGTACACGCTTTCACCGTCGTTGCGGCGAAGGGTCTGCGGTTCGTTGAGTTCGATTCGCTGCCGGAACCGGCGCACGTCATGGGCGCCGAGCGCCTGGCCGACGACGTCCTCGACCCATCTGTCGACGTTGTCGGGGTCGATGTCGTGGGCCCGGGCGAGACGTTCCGCCTCGGCTCGCACGTGCATTACCTGCCACGTCGAGCGCTCGGATTGGAGCCGGTCGATCACCGAGCGGGCCGCGTCCTGGGGGCTGGTCAGGGCCTTCGGTTCCCGTGCGTCTGGCGCTAGAGCGGACCAAACGGTCGCGTCAACGGCTTGCTGGTCGCCGAGGATCGTGGCGGCTTCGGCCCGCCATTGCTCACGCTGTTCGGCTTCCGACTTGGGTGCGTGTTTGCTCTGCCGGGTCTCGATGGTGGCTTGCTGGGCGAGCTTGACGACCTCGTTGGGCGTGGGTGCGCGGCCGTGTCGAGTCAGGAACTCGGCGGCCAGTTCCGCGCGTCGGGTCTCGATCATGCTGCGCCTCTTGGACCATCCGCTGATCAGAGCGGGGTTGACCCCGTCGATCTCGCGCACTTCCCGCAGCCCGTCGTCGCGCTGGACGGGCGAGAAGGTGACGCCGAGGCGGTCGCGTAGCAGTGTCTCGATGCGGGTGTTGTACCGCTCGGACGCCGCGACGACCGACCGG
>JAUNRO010000035.1:11285-14637 GCA_030544185.1 Propionibacteriaceae bacterium
TGGCGTCCTGCACGCGGTTGGCGATCGCGACATGTGTGTGCAGGTCGGGGTCGCCTGCACGTGAGTCACGGTGCTCGAATGCGGTAGCGAGTACGCCCTTGGTGTCGACGACCCTGATGCCGTTGTCGCCTCTGCGGGTGTAAATGACCTCGTCTTGGAGCCAGCCCATGACGTCCTCGACGGCGTCTCGGTGTGCTTGTCGAATGGTTTCCGCGACGTCGTCCGGCGCGATCGACCACAGGGCAGAGACCGATTTGACGGGGGAGAAGGTGAGGTCGTAGCCCGCCACGGGGACGGGATCGGGACGCATCCTGCGCGCGATGTAGCCGCTCAGCTCGGCCGCGTCGAGGGGTTGGCGTCCGACGTCTTCGACGAACCTCTCTCGTCCGATGCGGTCGCGGACCTGAGCCATCTGCTCGTCGGTGAGGGAGTCGACGCCGCCGAGTTCGCGGCGCATCCGGTCATAACCGATGGCCAGGAGCTGCCGAAACCCGGATGGGTCGGCCTCGACTGCACGGAAAGCGCGACCGAGACGGACCTTCCGATTCGCCTCACGGGGCGCCACACCTTGCGCCACAAGGTCGTCGTAGATGGCGTCCGCTTCCGGGTGCAGACCCTCTCCGAACAGCGCCTTCATGTGCGCCTCTGTGACGACGTCTCCGACGGAAAGACTGCCGCCGATGTCGGCAAGTCCCGCGACACCGCGGCCCATCCACCGGCCCGGAGACTCCCCCTTCTCGCTGTAGTAGCTGCCCAGATCCGGCGCGGCCGGGTCGTCGAGGTCGTGATTCGCGGTCGAGCGCAACAGGTACAGGTACCCGTCCCCGGCGCTCAGTTTGTGCACGCTCATCACGAAGTCAGGGTACGCGATCCGTTATGCAAGAGGTGTGTGGGACTTCTTGGTGGCGTGAAATCGTGAGATGATGGGGAGCGTTGGTACGGATGGCTTTTCGAGATGGTGGGAGAGGAGCTGGGATCAATGGCTCGTCGTGGTGCAGTGAGTGCTCGTCAGAGGGCTCGTGAGGCTCGTGCTCGTCTGGATGAGGAGCGTCTGGAGCATGAGAAGCGTGTTGATGAGCAGGTGGTCGCGTACTTGGTGAGCGTCGATGAGGTGCAAGCTGCATCGGAGGCGCTGGAAGCTGCGCGGGAGGCATTGCAGCTCGCACAGGATCGGCGCGTGGCTGCTCTCGGAGGAGTGCTGGAAATCGAGAAGGACGCTGCGGTGGTGCGGTCTCTGACCGGCGCGACGGCGGCCGAGGTGAGTGAGGCCAAGCGGTCACTGAAGACGAACGTGGCCGCTGCGGAGAGCGCCTCGACGGTGACACGGGTGGCGTCCGCTAACGCCCCTAGCGCCGAGGACTCCACTGCGAAGGTGAAGGAGTCGGCCGCGTAGGCGGCCGTGACGGGCCATGGCCACAACGCACGCCGGATGGATCGTCACAGAGGACCTGCGAGGTCGCCCGCTCGAGGAGCAACACATCGGGGCGGTGAGCCCGTCGATGACTCCGGAGTCATACCTGCGGCTCGCAGACGCGGCACGGGAGCACGACCTCGAGCCCTTGATCCACAAGATCAGCACCAAGGGCGCGAACGGGGCCGAGCGGTTCCTCGCTGACCCGCGCCTGCGGAATCCCCGCAACATCGTCGCTCGCGCACTCTCGCCTGTGTGGATCGGTATGCGCGGGGTCATCGGCATGATCCGGTGGGGAGCCAAGCGCGGCCGCAACATCTTCCGTCGGCAGCGCGGACTCAATCCGCCCACAGCGATGCGCAGTGCCGCGCCCACGAAGGCGCCGGCGGCGACGAACGCTGCGCCCACGAGCCGGCCCGAACCCGTCGGGGAGCAGCGGGTGCAGGAGGCTCCGACCAAAGCGGCGAATCCGCCTGCCCCGGCCTACTGGGACCGGGCACACGAATGGGAGATCCACAACGCCCAGGGCGAAGTCCTCTACCGGGGGCAGGCCATCGGCGTCGAGGGTGACAACGTGGCCGCGCAGAAAGCGCGGCGGGCCCCGCTCGACGAGATCCCCGGCCTACCTCGTGATGCGAGCATTCGGTGGCGAGACCAACCCGACTGGGCGGCAACGGGTGTGAGCGCGGCCGCGGCCGCGCGGTCGGTGATCCATGTGGCGGGCGCCGCTCTCGCCGATGGCGGAATCAACTGGGGCAGCGTCCGTCAGGCCGCTGCCGACGCTCGCGTAGTCGTGCAAGGAAGCGCGTCCGCCGAGCAAAGCCCGTTGGATGCCGCGATCGCGCGGATGCGCGCTCGTCACGGCGGGCGCGATCCCGATGTCGCTGTCGTGCAGTCGGCGTTGAACCGGATGAGCGAGCGGCACGGCCAGGAGGCGCCGACCGTCAACGCATCCACTACGACCGAGACCGAGGTAACCGCCGAGGCTACCGTTCCGGAGGTCGTCGATGCCGAGGCGGCGCAGGCGGCGGTGAACCGGATGAGCGAGCGGCACGGTCAAGAGGCGCCGACCGTCAACGGGTCCACCACGTCCGAGCCCGAGGTGGCCGCGTCGGAGGTAGTGGAGTCGGAGGGCCCGCAGTATCGCGATGAGGACATCCCGGTGCTGGATCCGCCTGCGGACTACGAGCAGGTTGTCAGGCTGTAGGCAGGGACGGTCCACTGATGACGATGAGCGCGAGCACGATCCAGCGGCTCGAGGCGGCCGTGCGCTCCGAGGATTCGGTGGGCCGCTTTCGCGCGCTCACTCACCTCGACGTCGCGGCGTCGTCGTGCGTGTACTGGGTGGGGGCCGTCTCGGAGCGGGGCCACGGCCGGTTCTGGGTCGGTGAGGGAAGCGTCGTCATCGCACACCGATTCGCTTGGGCGCTGGCGTACGGGGTCGAGGCGCTGCGGGACTGCTCGGTGCTGGCGCACTCGTGCGACAACCCGCTGTGCGTGAACGTCGAGCACCTGCGCGGCTCGACGCCGTGGCGGAACGCTCGGGAGTGGTCCTCACGAAGCGGGCTGTGGAGTGGGCCGCTGTCGGATGCTCGCGGATCGCGGCGCCGGGCCCGCGCGATCCGCGACGGGCTGCGTGCCGGGCGGCCACTGGGCGAGCTGCTCGACGAAGGCCGCACGGTGCTGGAACGCGATCAGCTCGCGCTCTGGTAGCCGCTGACAAGAAGACGGGCCCCGACTCCCAAGAGTCGGGGCCCGTCTCGCGTAGCGGTGTTAGGACAGGCTCGCGACGATGGCGGCGATGAGGTCGCGTGCGGCCGGGGGAGTGACGGCGTTTCCGGCCATCCGAACTCGCTCTCGGCGGGTGCCCTGCCACAGGTAGTCGCTCGGGAAGGCCATCCCGGCGGCGATCTCGGAGGGCTCGAGCATCCGGAAGAAGCA
>JAUNRO010000036.1 GCA_030544185.1 Propionibacteriaceae bacterium
GGTGCGGGTGATGCTGTCCATACCGACAGTCAACGCGACAGGTCCGACAAAACCGGCCCCCAGAAGACCCCATCAGACCGGAACATTCCTCTAATCGAACATGATCGAGCAGCGAATCGAAAGGCCTGGTCGGAGTCGACTCGCAGGTCCTCAGACTTGATCTGCGTAGCCCGGGTGACATAGGACAGGCCCATGACGAAGCAGCCGTCGAAGAAGCGCTCCTGGTGGGTCGGGGTCGGCAAGTGGCTCGGCATCGCGGGGCTGCTCGGGGTCGCCGCCGGTGGCGCAGTTGTGGTGCGCAATGAACGGCAGCGCCGGGCGTACACCCCGGAGGAAGTCCGCGCTCGGCTGCACGAGCGGGCGGCGCAGGCGAACGCGCCCGGCACCTGACTCAGCGCTCCGGTTCAGGGAGCGAGCCGCTCCCGCACCCAGCGCTCGCCGTCGCGGCGATAGCGCAGGCGGTCGTGCAGCCGGGATTTCCGGCCCTGCCAGAACTCCCAGACGTCCGGCACGAGCCGATAGCCGCCCCACCAGTCCGGGCGCGGCGGGCGCAGCCCGTGCTCGGCCGCGGCCTTGGCGGCATTCGCGACGAGTACGCCCCGGTTCGCGATCACCTGCGACTGCGGGGACGCCCAGGCGCCGAGGCGTGAGTCGAGCGGACGGACGGCGTAATAGGCGTCGGACTCCTCGGCCGACACCTTTTCCACCCGCCCCTCGATGCGCACCTGCCGCTCGAGCTCGACCCAGTGGAACAGCAGCGCCGCCTGGCCGTTCGCGGCCAACTCCTCACCCTTGCGGGAGTTGTAGTTCGTGTACCACACCACGCCGCGCTCGTCGTATTCCTTGATCAACACGATGCGCGCAGACGGCCGCCCGTCGGCATCGACGGTGGCGAGCGTCATCGCGTTCGGCTCGGGCAGCTTCGCGGCGACGGCCTGTTCGAACCAGCGCCCGAACTGCTCCACCGGATCGAACGAGGACGCCGACTCGTCCAGCTCGCCCGCCTGATAGCTCTTTCGCATGCCCCGAAGATCCATGGCGACATCGTAGGTCCGCACGTCGACCCCTCGTGTTAACTTGCGCAGGTGGGCTCCAGCTTCGAGCGCGCCGACCCGGCCGCGGTCGCCGCGGCGGTCACGAGGGTCGCGGGTCTCGGTGGCTATTTCGGGGTGGGGGTGGGCGCCGCGCCACCACTGCCGACCCCACTCCGGGAGCTGCCGGCCGACCAGCTCCGCGCCCGGGCCGAGGCCACCTGCGCCCGGCTCGGCTCGGGCGAATTCCGGGTCGGCGCCTCGACCTGGCAGTTCGGCATCATGGCCCGGCTGTGGTCGGTCATCCTCGGCTGCTGGGCCACCGCCGGCGTACTCCCCGATCTCGACACCCTCGCGCTCACCGACACCGGACTGGTCCTCGGCTCGCCCGGCGGCTGGCTCGACCGCGGGGCGCGGCCGAGCGAAATTGCGGATCGCGCGGCCGGTCAGGTGCTGGCGGTGACCGAGCCGCTGCACGATCGCTGGGTCGGCGAGCTCCGCATGGCCCGGGGTCTCCTCGACGGCAATCGTGCCTCCGCGGCCGTCGGCGCCGTCACCGCTCTGGTCCGCGCCGGCGCGCTCCGCGACCCGGAGAGCCTGCTCGGCACCCTCCTGGATCACCCCGTCGTCGCCGAACACCTGCAGGCCGATTCCGGGCGCGGGCCTATGCGGCGGAGCTGCTGCCTGTTCTATCGGGTGCCGGCCACCGGCAGCTGCTGCGGGGACTGCCCGGTCACGCCCCCGCGCTGGGAGCGGCGACCTGCGCGACCTCCCCGCCGGTGAGCGCCACGAGCTGGTCGAACGTCAGCGGGAACACGGCGTGCGGGATCCCGCCTGCGGCCCAGATCTCCGTGAACCCAGCGAGGTCCTCGTCCACGAGCGTCCGGATCGGTGCCGGGTGTCCCACCGGCGCGACACCGCCGATCGGCTGACCGGTGTGCCGGCGGACGAATTCCGCATCCGCCCGCCCGATCGCCTCCCCGATCACGGCGCCCACGACATCGGTGTCCACCCGATGGGCCCCGCTGGTCATCACCAGCAGGGGCCGGTCGGACGCGGTCCGGAAGATCAGCGAGTTCGCGATCGCGCCGACCTCGACGCCGACCTGTTCCGCGGCGACTTTCGCGGTGGGCGCGGGCTCGGGCAGGATCCGCACCCGGCCCGCGAAACCGGCCGCGGCGACGATCTCGTTCACCCGCACGCAGCTCGGGTGCAGCTCGGTCTCGCTCACAGTGTCTCGGTGTCGATGACGAAGCGATAGCGGACGTCGGAGTTGACGACGCGGTCATATGCCTCGTTGATCTGCTCCGCGCCGATCACCTCGACCTCGGCCGCGATGCCGTGCTCTGCGCAGAAGTCGAGCATCCGCTGGGTCTGGGCGATCCCGCCGATGTTCGACCCCGACAGCGAGCGGCGCCGACCGATCAGGGTTGGCAGGATCACGGGCAGCGCCTCGGTGGGCATGCCCACGTTCACCAGCACGCCGTTGCGGCGCAGCAACCCCAGATAGTCGCCGAGGTCGATGCCCGCGGAGACGGTGTTGAGAACGAAGTCGAACGACTCCCGCAGCTCCCGGAACACCGCTCGGTCCGCGGTCGCCCGGTGCGCGACGGCGCCGAATCGCTTCGAGTCGGCCGCCTTGCGGTCGCTCTGGGAAAGGACGGTCACCTCGGCGCCCAGGGCCTTCGCGATCTGTACGCCCATGTGGCCGAGCCCACCGAGACCCACCACGGCCACCTTCGAGTCCGGGCCGACGCCCCAGTGCTCCAGCGGCGAATAGGTCGTGATCCCCGCGCAGAGCAGGGGCGCGGCGTTGGGATAAGGGATCGACTCTGGGATGTGCAGCGCGAAGCGCTCGGTGACCACGATCTCCTGGCTGTAGCCACCTTGGGCGATCTCGCCGTCGGGATATTCCGAGGCATAGGTCCACACGACGCCGCCGCTGCAGTACTGCTCCTCGCCGTCGGCGCACGCCTCGCACTCGCCGCACGAGTCGACCATGCAGCCCACGCCCGCCCGGTCGCCGATCTGGAACTTGGTCACCGCCGAGCCGACCTCGACGACCTCGCCCGCAATTTCGTGTCCGGGGGCGATCGGATAGGCCCTCGCGCCCCATTCGCCGCGCACGGTGTGGATATCGGAGTGGCAGATGCCGGCATACACGATCTTGATCCGGATGTCGTCGGGGCGCAGATCGCGGCGGGTGATCGTGATGGGCTCGAGCGGCTCGCCGGCCCCGGGGGCGGCCCAGGCGCGGACGGTGGTGGTCATGTGCGGTCCTCCTCGGATCGGTCATTCGCACCCGCCACGCTACGCCCCCGATCTCCGCACCGTGCGTGTGGCCGAGGTGGCACGGGCGCACTGGGGAAGCTCGGCGTGATCGCCACGGCGCGCATCGACCCGGCTTAATCTGGAAGGCATGACCGACTCCCTCGTCGACGGTGATGTGGAAATGGTCCTGGCCAAGCTGACCGAGGCGCTGCCGGCCGGGGTGGTGAACGTGGACCCGGACGTGCTGGCGACCTATAGCATCGACCGGGCCATGTTCGTCGAACCCGGCCGGCCGATCGCCCTGGTCCGGGCGCGGGACACGGCCCAGGTGCAGGCGGTGATGCGGATCGCCACCGAGCACCGGGTCCCGGTCGTCCCGCAGGGCGCTCGCAGCGGCCTGTCCGGCGCGGCGATCGCCTCGGACGGCTGCATCCTGCTCAACGTCGAGCGGATGAACGAGATCCTCGAGATCGACGTCGCCAACCGGCTCGTGGTGACCCAGCCCGGGGTGTTCAACGCCGACCTGTCGCGGGCGGTGGCGGAGCACGGGCTCTACTACCCGCCCGATCCCGCCTCGTGGGAGTTCTGCTCGATCGGCGGCAACCTGTCCACGAACTCCGGTGGGCTGTGCTGCGTGAAATACGGCGTGACCACCGACTATGTCCTCGGGCTGGAAATGGTGCTCGCCGACGGACGCATCCTGCGGACGGGCCGGCGTACGGTCAAGGGAGTCTGCGGCTATGACCTGACCAAGCTGATCGTCGGCTCCGAGGGCACGCTCGGCATCATCACCGAGGCGACGCTGATGCTGCGGCCGGAGACCGCGCGGCCGCTCACGGTCGCCGGGCTCTATGAGACCACCGAACAGGCCGCGGCCGCCGTGTCCGCGGTGATCGCGGCCGGCATGGTCCCCTCGCTGCTGGAGTTCATGGACCGGGCGAGCATCGACGCCGTCAACGAGTCGTTCAACATGGGCTTCGAGGACCACGTCCAGGCCGTCCTGCTCGGCCAGTCGGACGTGGGCGGCGTCCGCGCGGCGGAAGACATCCAGCACATGGCCGAGATCTTCGAGGCCGCCGGCGGTGAGGTCATGGTCGCCGAGGACCCCGCGGAGGGGGAGGCGCTGCTGGCCGCGCGCCGGCAGGTGCTCACCGCCTTCGAGCGCTTCGGCACCACGATGATCGACGACGTCTGCGTGCCCCGGGACAAGCTGGTCGCGCTCGTGCACGGGGTGAAGGAGCTCGCCGAGGCCTATGGCGTCCTGGTCGGCGTCGTCGGCCACGCCGGCGACGGCAACTTCCACCCGACCGTCTGCTTCGACCCGACCAAGCCCGAGGAGGCCCTGCGGGCCAAGGAGCTGTTCGACGCGATCATGGTGCTCAGCCTCGAGCTCGGCGGCACGATCACCGGAGAGCACGGCATCGGCACGATGAAGATCGACCTGCTCGAACGCGAGGTCGGCGACGTCTCTCTCGACCTCCACCGGCGCGTGAAGAATGCGTTCGACCCGCTCGGCATCCTGAACCCCGGCAAGGTATTCCGAGCCAAACGGTAGCCTTCTTGTTGCAGTGATATCATTGCAACAAGGAGGTGGGTCATGACAGCGATCACGATTCGCAAGCTGCCGCCCGAGGCGAAACAGCGGCTTCGCATGAGAGCGGCGGCCCATGGGCGGTCGATGGAGGCCGAGGCTCGCTCGATCCTGCTCGCTGCGCTGGATCAGACCCAGCGAATGGACGTCACTTGGATCGAACAGTTAATTCTGGTTGGCGAGGAGGTTGGTGGGGTCGACCTTCCGATTCCTGACGATTTGGAGGCCACGGCCGCCGACTTCTCAGAGGCGTGACCATGTTGGTGCTCGATACCAATGTGATTTCTGAGGCCATGCGTGGGCGCGATGCTGACCCAAGGGTCATTGCTTGGCTTCGCAATCTGCCGATGCAACCAGTGACCACCGTGGTTAACCGCGCAGAAATCCTGGCTGGCCTCGCGCTCCTGCCGAAAGGCGCGCGCAGAGACCGGCTTCAAGGGGCAGCCCGGTCAGCGTTCGACATGCTCGGCGTTACTCTCCCGCTCATGCCGGAGGCCGCGGATCACTATGCCGCGATCGTCGCGCTACGTCGCCAGTCAGGTCGACCGATCGGTGGGATGGATGCGCTCGTGGCAGCGATCTGCCTGGCCAGTGGAGCGAGGTTGGCCACGCGTGACACGCTCGATTTCGAAGGCGTTGGCCTGGATTTGATCAACCCCTGGACTGAGTGACCAACTCGTCCGGTTCGGAATCCGCCACGGTCTCGGCGAGTTCCGCCGGGGTTGCGCCGGCCTTGCCGATGAGGTGCCCGAGCGCCCAGAGTACGCCGGAGGCGAGCGCCGCATAGGTCACCGCGAGCGTCGCGTTGATGCCGTTGGTCTGGGTGAACGCCAGGCCCTGGGACAGGATCAGCAGGCCCAGCCCGAGTTCGGCGATGAGCACCACCGCGAGCGTGATCGCCGCGGCCCGCAGGCGCGGCACGGCCAGTGCCTTCACGACGGCCGCCGCGATGAGGATGATCGCGATCCCGGCCAGGACCATCCGGGTGACCTGCAGCCCCTCCAGCCGGTCGATCTCCAGGACCTTCCACAACGGCCAGCTCAGGCAGCGGGTGAACGAACCGGTGCCGAGGCTGGTCTTGCCGGCGACGATCAGGCCGAGCAGGTGCATCGTCAGCACCGTGACGAAGGCCGCGACGCCCAGTCGGCGCACCGGCGCCGAGCCGCCGTTCGTCCCACGCTGGGCCAGGGTCGCCGCCGCGATCGTCATCAGCGTCATCGCGACGATGGCGCCGCCCACGTCGATCAGCGCCAGCCCGAGCGGGAGGCTGAACAGGATGATCATCATGCCGAAGATCGCCGACCCGACCGCCAGCGCGAGCGCGATCCACGGGAAGACCCGCAGCCGCACATCGCTGGCCCGCCGGCCGAGCCACCCGGCGTACGCCGTGAACACCAGCGCCAGGAAGCTGATCAGCCGGTGGATGAACTCGATCGCGGGATTGTTCAGCCAGCCCTCCGTCCGGTCGGGGCCGACCTGGTCGGCGTAACACACAGGCCAGGCGTGGCAGGCCGAGCTCGAGTCGGTCGCGCAGACCATCGAGCCGAGGGCGATCGTGATGAAGAGGAATCCGGCCGCGAGCTGATAGACGAGCCGCATCCGTGCCGGATTGGGCGATACCGAGCGCATGTCATCCGTCCTTCCGCGGCTTTGGACTCTACCCCCGCCCGCCGGCAGCGAAGCGGGCCGTCCAAGGGCCCCCCGACCCCCTGGACGGCCCGGTCTTCACCGGAGGGCGACGAACACCTCATCGCCCAGGAATCCCGGTCGGACCCGGAGTACGCCCTGGTCGTCGGTGGGGATGTGCAGGGCGACGTTGCCGGTGGCGCTGGCGCCGTTGTAGAGCTCGTTGGTCCCCAGCGCAGCGGGCGGGCTGACGAGCTTGTCGGTGCTGCTGACCACGTTGCCGCCGCCGGTCACATAGGCAACGTCGACCTCCATCGGCGTCCCGGAGTCCTCGCCCAGATAGGTGACGGTGACGTTCACCAGCGCATAGGTGTGCCCGGCCTCCGGGGCATCGTTGAACTCGTTTTCCGCAGCCACCTCACCGGCCGCGTCGAGATCGACGGAGTTCACGGTGACCCGCCACTCCTCGTTGGCGAAGGCGGTGCCGAGCGGATAGGGGTTCTGACGCGTACCTTGCGCGTCCTCCCCGGGATCTGCCGCCGGCGCCGTGGTGACCTCACCGCCGCTGAACGCGTCGTCGACGGCGCTGGTGAGCGAGCTCATGAACGCGATCCCACCGGCGACCGTGCCGACGATCGCGATGATCAGGGCCGCGACCGCCATCCGCTTGGGCTGACCCCGCAGGAACAGCGCGACGAGCGACAGGATGAACGCGATGGGCAGGAGGATCCAGCCGAGGATGTAGGCCCCCTCCCACACCGCGAACACGAAGCCCGCGATTGCGGCTGCGAACGCCACGATGGCGACCACGTTGCGGTTCTTCTTCGGGGCTGGCCCGGGTCCCTCGGCGGCCGGGGCGGCGCCAGGATTGGGTCCGGTATAGGTCTGCGGCCCGTTCGGCCGGGGCTGCTGTGTGGACATGTGATCCTCCTTGTCGGGTTGTCTCCACTTCACCCGAACCGGCCCCGCGCGCACATCGCCCGAACGCCCGCTCCGGGCCCCGCCGTTCGGCTGGTTTTCCTGCGTGCTTGGCTCCCCCGAACGGCCGAGGTGCGGTGTCGGTGCGCGCCTTTACGATGGGCTGCGTGAGGCGCTTCGAGGTGGTGGGGGACGGAGTACGCCCGCCGGTCTGGCGGTCGGCGCTCCTCGCTGTCGTGGCGTTCTTCTTCTCGGTCCTGGCGATGGCCTTTTCGCCGGCGAGTTGGCAGATGGGCGTCGACGAGGACAGCCCCGCGATCCTCATCGCCCTGGCCGCCTTCGGCCTGGCCGTCGCGGGAGCAGCCGGCCTGTTCTGGCGCCACCGGATCCCGTTCGTGTTCACGATCGCGGCCGCCCTGACGGCGGTGCTGGTCCCGATCGGCAACATCCTCGCGCTCATCGGGCTGGCGGCCCTGCTGGGCCGGCGGCGCGGACCGGCGGTGTGGTGGACGGCGGGGCTGGTCGGGATCACCTCGACCTGGGTCGTGATCGCCGATGCGCTCGCCCAGCCGCGCGGCGCCTCCATGCTCAAGGGCGGTCTCGGGTCGCCCGGCGCCGACCCTGCGGAGCACGTGGTGGCGCATCCGGCTGCGGTCGTCCTGTTCATCGTCGTGGGGCTCGGGCTGGCGATCGGTGCGGGCCTGCTGATGCGCGCCCGTCGGGAGGCCTCCTCGGCGCAGGATGAGGTGTCGGAGCAGCGCGCCACCAGTGACCGGCTGGGTGACGAGGCAGCCCGGCGCCAGGAACGAGAGCGGATCGCCCGCGAGGTCCACGACGCGATGGGCCACCGCCTGTCGTTGCTCAACCTCCATGCCGGGGCGATGGAGGCCAACACCACCGATCCGAAGATGGCGGAGTCGGCGCGACTCGTGCGGTCGAGCGCTGCGGCCGCGATGGAGGACCTGCGCTCGCTGCTGGCCGTCCTGCGGGATCCGGTGGCCGCCGACACTGCGGATCTGCCGTTGGCCAAGCTCTCCGAAGTCGTGCGGGAGTCGTTCGGTGCGGGCCAGCCGCTCAGCTCCACGATCTTCATCTCTGACCCCGAGCGTGCCGACCCGGCCCTGGCCCGGGCCGTCTATCGGATCGTCCAGGAGCTGCTCACCAATGCCCGCCGCCATGCTCCACACGAACAGCTGTTCCTCACGGTCGAGGGAGGGCCGGCCAACGGCATCGTCATCGACTCCCGCAACGGCTATCGCGGCGGCTGGCAGACCAGCGAACCCGGCACCTCCCGCGGCCTCACCGGCATCGCCGAGCGCGCCGAGCTCCTGGGTGGATCGATGAACTTCGGCCTCGACGACGATGGGACGACGTTCCGGGTGCGCATCGAGCTGCCCTGGCGGGAGCGGGCGACGGCCTGAACGTCCCACCCCGAACGCCTAGGATGCCTGCGTGCCCATCCGCGTCCTGCTCGTTGATGACGACCCGCTCGTGCGGTCGGGCCTGCGCTATCTCTCCGATTCCGCCGACGACCTCACCGTGGTCGCCGAGGCCGGGGACGGCGACGAGGCGGTCGCGGCCGTGCGCGAGCACCAGCCCGACGTCGTGCTGATGGACCTGCGGCTCCCGCGCGTCGACGGGATCACCGCCACGGCCCAGGTCCGGGCCCTGCCGCACCCGCCGCACGTCATCGCGCTGACCACGTGGGATGTCGACGACGCCGTGCTGCGCTCGCTGGAGGCCGGTGCCTCGGGCTTCCTGCTGAAGTCGGCCGACCCGAAGGACATCCTGCGTGCCGTCCGGTCGGTGATGGCTGGCGATGCCGTGCTCTCCCCGCGGAGCACCCGCCAGCTGCTGGATCATCTGCGCGCCGACGACACCACCGGCCAGCGCCGGCAGGCCGAGCAGGTCGTGGGCTCGCTCACCGACCGCGAGCGCGAGGTCTGCGCCGAGGTCGGCCGGGGGCTGTCCAACGCCGAGATCGCGAAGGTGCTCTATATCGCCGACGCCACCGTCAAAGCCCACCTGTCGACGATCCAGACCAAGCTGGGTGTCCGCAACCGGGTCGAGATCGCCGTCCTCGCCGAGCGGGCCGGGCTGCTGCGGCCGTCCTGAGGTCCCGAGCTCCAGGTCCCGGTTTCACCGTCCCGAGCGCGTTGTCCCGCGCCGTGGTGGCGCGGTGAGCGGGTCCTCCGGCCATGGATGCTTGGCATAGCGTCCACGGTTCTCCGCCCGGACACCGGGATAGGCGTTGACCCAGAACGATGCGAGGTCATCGGTCACCGCCAGCGGCCGCCCGGCGGGTGACAGCAGATGGAACAGCACCGCCACCCCCGCGACCCGCGGCGTCTCGGTCAGCCCGAAACACTCCTGCAGTTTCACCGCCAGCACCGGCCGATCGACCGGGTCCGCCGGATAGGCCAACCGGATCCGCGAACCCGTCGGCACCTCCAGCCGCTCCGGCACCACCTCGTCGAAGGAGCCCGCCGCCGGCCACGGCAGCAGGCGGCGCAGCGCCGCGGTCAGCTCCAGCGACTTCGCCGAGACGCCCTCGGCCAGCCGCAGCAGCTCCGGGCCGAACCACTCGTCCAGCCGTTCGATCAGCGTCGCATCGTCCACCGCGGGCCAGGGCTCCCCGAGGTGCTCAGCCGCGAACGCCAGCCGCCTTCGCAGGTCCACGGCTCCATCCGGCCAGTCGAATAGCCCCAGCCCCTCGCGCGCCAGCGCCTCCCGGACCGCGGCCGCGCCCGCCTCCCGGGGCACCCTGATCGGGGTCGCGGTCAGCTCGATCGCGCCCAGCTGGCGGACTCGCAGCGCACTCAGCCGGCCGCCAGCCCAGGTGACCCGCTCCTGCTCGGTGACCAGGTTCGCGCCCGCGGCGAGCGCGGTGTCCTCGTCCAACACTGCGGCCGCCCGGATCACCGCCCCGCTGCCGCGGGTGCCGCCCGCCCGGTCGACCTGCGCGATCGCGAGCCAGTCGGGCGCGCCGAGCTGGCTGTCGGGCGGCAGGTCGGCGGCGGTGCCGGAGGACAGGAGGTAGGCCCGGGAGTCCGCGCTGCGGCGGCGCGCGATCCGGTCCGGATAGGCAGCCGCGACGACCAGGCCGGCCGACTCGGACGTTCCCGCGGGAACGTCTGGGGGCCCGACGGACGTTCCCGCGGGAACGTCTCCTGCGATGCGGGCGAGCCGCTTGGCCTCGCTGCGCCAGGCGGCCGCCCCGGAGTTGCGGCCGGTGCGCAGGTCCCGCAGCAGCGCGGTGAGGTCCGCGCCAGGCACCCGCCGGTCGGACTCCAGGGCCGCGACGATCTCGGCCGCGCGGCTCGCGCCGAGCGTCTGCGCCCCGACGAACAGGCCGCGGGCGAGGCGGGGATCGACGGGTATGCGGGCGAGGCGGCGCCCTTCATCGGTCGCGGTGCCGTCGGCATCGAGCGCGCCCAGGTCCCGCAGGGTGTCTTCGGCCCGCGCGAGCGCAACGGCCGGCGGCCGATCGAGCAACGCGAGCCCCTCGCCCCGCGGCGCACCCCAGCACGCCAGGTCCAGCGTCGCCCGCGTCAGGTCCGCGGTGAGGATCTCGGGTGCCGGCGCCTCGGCCAGCCGCGACCACCTCTCCGCGGCGAAACACCGCACGACCACCCCCGGCGCTTCGCGCGCCGCGCGGCCCGCCCGCTGCTCGGCCGACGCCCGCGACACCGTCCGCGTGACGAGCCCGCTCATGCCCCGCACTGCGTCGAAGCGAGGCTCGCGGGCGAGCCCGGAATCGACGACGATCCGGACGCCAGGCACGGTCAGCGAGGATTCCGCCACCGAGGTCGCGACGACGACCCGCCGCCGCTCGCTCGGCGCCAGCGCCGCCTGCTGGTCCGCCGCGGTCAGCCGCCCGTGCAGCGGCAGCACGCGCCCTCCGGGACTCGCACCGGCGAGCAGTGCGACGACGCGCGACACTTCGCGTACCCCCCGAACGAACACCAGCCCGTCTCCCGGATGCTCCGCGAGCGCGCGCCGCGCGGTCTCGGTCACGTGGGCGAGGAACCCGTCGGTGACGCCCCGGGCATCGACCGGCAGCGTGCCCACCGGCGGCGCCCAGCGCACCTCGAGCGGATGCAGTGCGCCCTCGACGCGCACCACCCGCGCGGGCTGGCCGGCCGACCCGAGCAGGGCGGCGAAATCCGCGGCGGCCAGCGTCGCGGACATCGCCACGACGCTCAGGTCATCGCGGAGCTCGGCGACCTCGCGGACCATCGCGAACACGAGATCGGAGTCCAGCTGCCGCTCGTGGACCTCGTCCAGGATGACCGCCGAGACTCCGGGGAGATCGGGGTCGGCGAGGATCCGCCGCAGGAGCACGCCGGTGGTGCAGAACTCGATCCGGGTCGCACCGCTCACCCGGGACTCACCGCGCACCCGATAACCCACGGCCGAACCCAGTGGGACCCCGGCGAGATCCGAGAGCCGGTGCGCGGCGGCCCGCGCGGCGACCCGCCGGGGCTGGGTCACGATCACGCGGCCGCCGGTGGCTTGGGCCGCGAGCGGTGGGACGAAGGTGGTCTTGCCCGTGCCGGGCGGGGCCTGCAGGACCAGCCGCGCGGGGTGGTCGGCGGGGAACGCCCCCGTGAGCGCGCCGGACGCGGCGACCGGCAGGCCCTGGCCGATCCGGGTCAGGTCGAACGGCGTCAGGCCCACGGACGTTCGATGCGCAGCTCGGCGCCCTCGGGCGGGCAGGCGAGCTCCCAGGCCCAGTGCGCCCCGCGCGTGGCGGCATCGGAGTGCGGCCACACGGTCACGATCGCGAAGTCGTCGTTGTGGAAGATGCCCGAGATCGGCGAGCCGTCCACGGCTGCGGTCAGGCTCTCCAGGGCGGGGCGGCAGGCGAGCAGCAGCTCCGCGGATCCCGACAGCCAGTAGTGGTCCTGGGGCCCCTCGACCTCCACGTTGAACGACCGGCTGGGCTGCTCCGCCGGATGGGCCTCGGGCGGGGCGATCGCGCGGCGCGGGCGATAGTGCCCCCGCTGGCCGGCATTGAGGTGATCCCACAGGACTGCCAGCGCCGGGCCCTCGGTCTGCAGGACGACCGCGGCGCCCGGGGCATCGGCCCGCGGCGACAGCGCACTGCCGAGGGTGAGCCGCTCGTCGGCCATCAGCGCAGCCCAAGCGTCGCCCACGCCGACGCCGCGCGTGCCGGGGCTGAGGATGATCGACACCCGCGCCGCCAGCGACAGGGTCCACGCCCGGGTGCCGCGCAGATGCGCCCAGCTCGTGACGAGCCGGGTGACCTCGGCGGCATGGGCGGATTCGTCGAGCTCCGCAACCACCGACAACCCGGTGAACAGGCCACCGCCGGGGGTGTTTTCCCGGACCTCGGCGACGTGGGTGATGGAGGGTTGCGTGCTGAGCCAGTCGGTGATCCGGCGCTGATAGCGCTCGGGACCGACGACGCGGGTCTGTGGCTGCGGCATCACGACCTCCTTCGCTGAACTCTATCCTGCCACCCTCAGCGCATTCTCAGAAATTGCCAAACGCGATCACCCGGGCAGGAGATCCGGATGATGCCGGGCCGCGACGTCCGGGTGGGCCCGGAGCCGGGCTTTCAGCATGTTCGCACCGAACACGTCGGAAATCACATTCGCGGGGTCCTGTGTCACTCCGCGGGCCCGCGCCGCGAGCTCCGGTGACAGCGTCACCCGCGGGATCTGGGAGTCCAGCCTCGGGTTCAGGAAATAGGGGACCGAGAGCCGCTCCTCGCCCTGCGGCGGGGACACCACCCGGTGCAGGGTTGCCCGCAGATAGCCGCCGGTCGCCCACTCCATGAGCTCGCCGATGTTCACCACGAACGCGCCCGCCACCGGCTCCACCGCGATCCACGCGCCGTCGAGCTCGACCTCCAGGCCGCGCTTGCCGGGCTCGATGAGGAGCAGGGTCAGGACGCCGGGGTCCTTGTGCGCGCCGACGCCCTGGTCGGACTCGCCGGGCGCGCGGCCCGGATAGCGCACGAGCTTGATCAGCGTCATCGGGTCGGTCCCGAAGGCCGGGGTGAACAACTCCGGCGCCGCGCCGAGCGACACCGCCCACTCTCGCAGCAGCCGGTGCCCCAGCACGGTCAGCCGACGGTCCCAGTCCTCGATCACCGGGCGCAGCTCGGGCAGATCGGTGGGCCATTGGTTGGGGCCTTCGAGCCGGAGGTACGCACGGGGGTCGCGGTGGGTCACCGCGGGCCGCTCGCTCGCGAGGTCGATCTGCTCGCGGCGGTCGCGGGCTCCCTGGGTGTATTCCCCACCGTCGGCCGTGTAGCCCCGAAAGTGCGGGCTGTTCACCATCGCCAGCGCCCGTTTCGACTCCGGCGGGAGCGCGAAGAACCGCCGCGCCGTGACGAACAGCTCGGTCATCACTTGATCGGGAATCCCGTGACCGGCGAGGTGGAACACACCGATCTCGTGGGTGGCCTCGCGGAGCCGGCGGCGGAACTCGGCGGCCGCGTGGGGGCCCTGGTCGGCCTTCCGGAGGTCCAGCACCGGAACCTTGCGTGTCATGGCACGAGGGTAGTGCGGGATCCCCGCCGAGCAGGCTGGAGCGGACCTGGCGCGAGCAGCAGCAGATCTCGCGTATCGTCGGGGCATGAAGGCGATCGCCGAGGGAAATCAGCTCGTGCTGCCGTTCCTGGGCATGCTGCTGGAGCAGCCCCGGACGTCACGGGAACTCATGGGCCAGCTCGGGCCGGGCTCCCGGTTCCAACACATCCGGCCCCACTCGGGCACGATCTATTCGCTCATGCTGACCCTGGTGGAAGCCGGCTGGATCGCCTATCAGAACCAGGCGCCGAACCATCTCGACCGGGTCTGCGCGCTCACCCCGGCGGGATGCGAGGAACTGAAGCGCCGCCTGGGCGACGCGCT
>JAUNRO010000037.1 GCA_030544185.1 Propionibacteriaceae bacterium
CCGCACACCAAGACCCCGACCGCGGCCACATCGTCACCACCACCACCCCCACCGGGCACACCTATGAGTCCACCCAACCCCTCACCCCCGGCGACTGAACCTGCCGGATTTCAGCTGACGGGGCATCACGACGGGTGCTCGGCACGATGAATGACAGCCATGTGTTTCACGTGAAACGTCCTGGTGTGCCGACATCTGCCGGAACTACGCCGATGGAACTACTCATTTGTGTTTCACGTGAAACAATCGCTGTGTGCGCGACCTGGCCACCCCTGGCTTGGGCGGCCATGGGGGTGGCCAGGTCGGGTACTGTGACTCACCGCGCAAAGATCGATGGAAGGTGGCCATGACCCGCGGAGACCAACACGGACTCGGTTGGCCGGCAGCAATGACCGGCGAGCAGGACGGTCTCGGCTGGCCGATGAGGTCCTCGGCGGAGATGAAGACGGACGTCCAACCGGTCACGGAGCCGGCCGAGGACGCCGCAGCCCAGGCCGAAGCCGAACTCCAGGCGATGCCGGACGCCTCCGAAGCGGGGCTTGCGCAGCAAATGGCGTCCGACAGCGCGACGCCCGACGCCGGTTCCGAGGATGACGCCGATTGGGCCCGGGTCCACTCAGCGACGCCGGAACCGACTCCGATCATTTCGGCGCCTGTTGGTCCGCGGCGCGCACAGTTCGACGTTCCCGAGGAAGGCCCCGAACTGCCCGAGGGCGGGGAGACGCCGGTGCCCGAAGACGTTTCACGTGGAACTATCCCGGTGGTGGCTGCCCTACCGGCCCCACCGAGCACTCGGGTGATGGTCGTTGCCAACCAGAAGGGTGGCGTCGGCAAGACCACAACAGCCGTCAACCTCGCAGCAGCGTTGGCCTTGGGTGGCCTCCGGGTCCTCGTGGTGGACCTCGACCCGCAGGGGAACGCGTCGACCGCGTTGGGCATCGACCACGAGTCGGGCGTGCCAGGCACCTATGAGGTGCTGATCGAGGGTGCCGCGATCGCCGATCATGCGCAGCTGTCCGAGGAAGCCCCCAACCTCTGGGTGCTCCCGTCGACGATCGACCTCGCTGCAGCCGAGATCGAGCTCGTCTCCACCGTGGCCCGTGAGAATCGGCTGGCCAAGGCCCTGCGGGCCTATCTGAAGAGCAACGAGGTGGACTATGTCTTCCTCGATTGCCCGCCCTCGCTCGGACTGCTGACGTTGAACGCACTTGTTGCGGCCCGGGAGATCCTGATTCCGATCCAATGCGAGTACTACGCGCTGGAGGGCGTCTCCCAGCTCGTCAACACCGTCAACCTCGTGAAGGGCGAGCTCAATGACGAGCTCGAGCTCAGCACGGTGCTGCTGACGATGTTCGATGCGCGCACCCGTCTGGCTGCGCAGGTCACCGACGAAGTTCGGCGCCACTTCGCTGAGCAGACCCTGCATACGGTGATCCCACGATCGGTGCGGATCTCGGAGGCCCCGAGCTATGGCCAGACCGTGCTCACCTATCACCCGGAATCCGTGGGCGCTGTTTGCTATCTGCGCGCTGCGGAAGAGATCGCCGTGCGTGGCGCGGCCAAGGAGGACGACCGATGACGACGATGCCCCGACGCAGCGGGCTGGGCCGTGGCCTGGGCCAGCTGATCCAGAACACCGATCCCGCGATCCAGCGTCACCGCCCAGTGGACGAGGTCATCGACTCCCAGAAGTCGACCCGGCGGGTGCCGGAGGGGTCCTACTATGCCGAGATCGCCGTCGACCACGTCACCCCCAACCCCAAGCAACCGCGGAGGGAGTTCGACGAGGATGAGCTCGCCGAGCTCGGCGAATCGATTCAGGAGGTCGGGCTGCTCCAGCCGATCGTTGTTCGTCCGCTGCCCGACCACCAGTTCGAACTGGTGATGGGTGAGCGGCGCTGG
This sequence comes from Propionibacteriaceae bacterium, assembly GCA_030544185.1. The sequence goes on from JAUNRO010000037.1 coordinate 1,903, forward strand.
CGGGCCTTCCAGCAGGCCGGCCGGGACACGATTCCGGCGATCGTCCGGCGGACCGAGGACCACGACCTGCTTCGCGATGCACTGCTGGAGAACCTCCACCGGGCGCAGCTCAATCCGCTCGAAGAGGCGAGCGCCTATCAGCAGCTGCTCGAAGACTTCGGCTGCACCCACGAGGAGCTATCGGCCCGCATCAAGCGTTCCCGCCCGCAGATCTCCAATACGATCCGTCTGTTGAAGCTGCCGGCGTCGGTCCAGCGCCGCGTCGCCGCGGGGGTGCTCAGCGCGGGCCACGCCCGCGCCCTCCTGGGGCTGGAGGATCAGCCCGCCCAGGAGCGCCTCGCCCAGCGCATCGTGGCCGAGGGGCTGTCGGTGCGAGCAACCGAGGAGATCGTGGCCCTCGGTGAGAGTGCACCGGAGGAGCGGGCGCCTCGCCAGCCCCGCGAGGCATCCCCGCGGGCGGTCGAACTCACCGCGTGGCTGTCCGATCGTTTCGAGACCCGGGCGCGGGTCGATCAGGGGAAGAGCAAGGGAAAGATCGTGATCGAGTTCGCCTCCGAGGACGACCTCGAGCGCATCATCGCTCTGATGAGCGGCTAACAGCCGGTCTGAGCCTCAGCGCACCGCGGTCTGCTGCTGTTCCGCAGCGGCCAGCTTCGCCCGCACGTCCTTCGTCGCGAAATGCTCGGCGACGAAAGACAGGAAGGGCACCGTGCCGGCGAGAGCGATGGCCAACAGTCGCTTCCACGTCCACTTCACCCGAATGCCCAGATAGACCGCGCTGATGAGCAGGATCATGTAGAGCCAGCCATGGGCCACGCCGCACACCGTGTTGATCTGTCCACCGATGGCGTTGAGATTGGGATCGAACGCCCAATACTTCAGGGGCAGCCCGATGCAGATCAGCACGACCAACAGCACGCCCACGACATAGGCCATGATCCGATACAACGTCAGGGCTTTGCGCACCGTCTTGACGTCCACAGCTTCGCTCCTCATCGACCTCCGGATCACCCGACCGGTGGCTTGTCCACAGTAGTCGGCTCCGACTCCCCCGCCAGGATCGGTCCAGCGGGCCCGGTTGTGGACACTTCTCCATGGTTCTCCACAGTTTCCCCAGGGTCATCCACAGTTTCTGTGGACAACGCCATGAATCCGGTGCCCGTCGCGGCATCCCGGGACAGCTTGATCGTGGCCGCGATCGCTGCGGCCGCGAAGATCCACCACTGCAGCGCATAACCTTGGCTCCGTGCATGTCCCGCGTTGCTGGGCAGCTCCACCTGGGCTGGTGCCAGATTCTGGGCCTGAGCGTCGGGGGCATCCAGCACGATGAACCCCGACACCATCGGTTGCGACCAGATCTGGGCGATCCGCGCCAGGCGCACCGAGGCGATCTGACCCTCAGGCAGTTCTGTTTCCGGTTCCCCCTCGGTCGGCAACAGAATCCCGCGCTGGGTGAGCGGCCCGGCCGGCGGCGGACTCGGCGTACCCCGCGCCTCACCCCGGACCACGGGCACGATCGACCCGTCGGCGAGCTCGAGCGCAGTCAGCACGCGGAAACTCGACGGGTCCCGATGGTCAGGGACGAGCAACTGCTCCTCGGGGAGGTAGGTGCCGTGCGCCTCGACCATGCGGCCATAGCCGTCGGTCGGCATCTCGCCGACCGGGGCGACGTCGGCAAGCTGCACGGCTGGCTCGTTCATCCGGGCGATCAGGGCCTCCTGACCCTGGTGACGAAACGATTCCATCTGCCACAGGCCAAGACCCAGCATGACGGCGGTCACGAGCATCCCGATCGACCAGATAAGGACTTGTTGGCGGCGCTTGTTCATCGGGCCACATTCTACGATGGCCCCATGAATGACGGTTCCCGCTATGACGGACCCTTTGTCCACGTGATCGGTGACGAGGATCTCCTGAAGCCAACCCCGGTGCGGATCGGCTGGCTCCTGGCCGGACTGGCCCTCGCGATCGGTCTGGGGTTCGCGTTGGGCCTGGCCCAGCCCCGCCGCCGCCCGGTTGCGCCCGAGTGATGAGCAGACCCCGGATCCGCAGACTCGGCGTCCCCGATCTGCACCGTCTGCCGCCCACCTGTCCGACGTGCCCCATCGGACCGGAGCGGCAGCCCGGACTGGACCCGTCGGCGAACGGAGCGGCCACGTGGGCGCGCGCCGCGGAGGCGGATTGGGGCTTCTGCGGCTTGAGCCTCACCCAGGCGGAGCGGATCGTGGCCTATCTGCTCGTCTCCTCACCGCTGCACGTCCCCCGGGCCGGGCCGCAGAGCGGGTTCGGTCTGAACCCGGATGCGGCGGTGGTGATGTCGATCCGGGTTCTTCCGGAGTACGCCGGATCGGGCTTCGGTCGGCAACTCGTTCAGGCCGCGGCCGCCCGGATGACCCGGACCCAGTTCCGCGCCTTGGAGGTCCGCGGCAGCCACACCAGTGGCGCCTGCGCGATCCCGCCTGTCGATTTTCTGGAGGCCGTCGGGTTTCACATGATCGACCCGCACCCGCTGCACCCACGGCTGCGCCTGGAGTTCTCCCGGACCGCGCGCTGGGCGCCCAACCTGGCGCCTGCCCTCGACCGCGTCCTCACCTGGGCACGCCCACTTCCGCCAGCCGAACCTGCCAGTAGGACCCAACCGCAGCCGAGGACCGGGCTAGGCTCCCACTCATGATCGAACCCAAGGGAACAGCTGACCTCGTCGACGAGATCGGACCCGATGTCCGCAGCTGTGACACCCAGTTCCAGACCATGGGCGGCCGCGAACAATTCGCGGGCCGCATCGTCACCGTGCAGTGCCACCAGGACAACGCCCTGCTGAAGTCCGTGCTCGGCGAGCCCGGCGAGGGCCGAGTGCTCGTCATCGACGGTGGGGCCAGCGTGCATACGGCGCTGGTCGGTGACCTGATCGCCGAGCTCGGTCGCTCCAACGGCTGGTCCGGGGTCATCGTCCACGGCGCGATCCGGGATTCCGCGATCATTCGCGACATGGAGTTCGGTTGCAAGGCCCTGGGCACCAATCCGCGCAAGTCCACCAAGACCGGCGCCGGCGAGCGTGACGTGGTGGTCTCCTTCGGCGGGGTCGAGTTCGTCCCCGGCGAGGTGCTCTATGCCGACGCCGACGGCATCGTCGTCCGTTCCGAATGACTGCTCAGACGCCGTTTGGCGCGTGGGTGTCGCCGATCACCACCGATCTGCTCACCGCGGGCCAGGTTGGGCTGTCCGAGGCCTGCGTCGACGGCGACGCTGTCTATTGGCTGGAATCCCGGGCGGACCAGCGTGGTCGCTCCAGCCTCTGGCGGGAGGCGGGCGGCACGCGCGCCGAGGTCACCCCGGACCACTACGTGCGGACGGCCGTGCACGAATATGGCGGTGGGGCCTATGACGTCGCCGATGGCTTCGTCGTCTTCTCGAGCTTCCCCGACGGCGTCGTCCGGGTGGTCGCCCCGGGTGCCGAGCCGGTCGCGTTGACCGATGGTTCGAAGAGGTACGCCGGACTGCGCGTCTATCCCGAACTCGACCTCGTCCTCGCGGTCAGAGAGGACCACACTGGCGGCGGTGAGGCGGTGGCGAGCATCGTCGCGCTCAGCCTGTCCGGCGGAACCGAGGACGTGCTCGTCCAGGGTGCCGACTTCTATGCCGGGCCCTGCCTGGGCCCCGACGCGCAGCTCGCGTGGTGGGAGTGGCAGCACCCGAACATGCCCTGGGACACCACCACCATGCGGGTGGGCCGGCTCGTCGGGCGCGAGGTCGTCGACATCGTCACGGTCGCGCACGCAGAGCGGGTGTCCGCCGTTCACCCGGCGTGGCTCGGGGACGGGCGCCTGGTCTTCCTGTCCGATGCCTCCGGCTATTGGAACTTCCACGTGTTCGACGGCAGTGATGCGGTGCCGCTGCACGATGAGCCCTTCGACTTCTGTGATCCCGCCTGGCGGCTGACGCGTGAGCCCTTCGCGTGCCTCGCCGATGGCCGGATCCTCTGCACGTGGCTGGACGGTGGGATCGCCCGCTTGGGCGTACTCACCGGTGACCGGCTCGAGCCCCTGCCCACCGGGCAGATCAGCGTGTCCGGCCTGGCTGCCTCGCCCACGCGGGCGGCCATGGTGGTCGGGTACGCCACCAGTCCGCGCGTGGTCGCCGAACTCGATGTCGCCGCCGGCGGCCTGCTGGAGCTGCGGCGCTCGACGGACATGGAGGTGAACCCGGCCTATCTCTCCACCGCCCAGCCCATCACGGTCGGCAACCCGCCGGTGCACGCCTGGTACTACCCACCCACAAACCCCGACCACCGAGCCCCCGAATCGGAGCTGCCTCCGCTGCGGGTCCTCTCCCATGGCGGACCGACGGGATTCTCGGCGCCGGCCCTGCGGTTGGAATACCAGTACTGGACCTCTCGGGGCTATGCGATCGCGGACGTGAACTACGGCGGATCGAGCGGCTATGGCCGGGCCTATCGGGAGCGTCTGAACGGTCGGTGGGGACTGGTCGACGTCGACGACTGCGTGACGGTCGCGCAGGAACTGGCGGCGGCCGGTCTGGCCGACCCCGCGCGGACGTATATCGAGGGCGCGTCGGCCGGGGGTTATACGACGCTAAGGGCGCTCACCACGACGTCAGTGTTCGCCGCCGGCATCAGCCATTACGGTGTCGGTGACCTCGCTGCGCTCGCGCGCGACACGCACAAGTTCGAGTCGCGCTATCTCGATGGCCTGGTCGGACCGTGGCCGGCAGACGAGCAGGTCTATTGGGAGCGGTCACCGATTCACCATCTGGACCGGCTCGATGCCCCGATGCTCATCCTGCAGGGCACCGAGGACAAGGTGGTCCTGCCCAACCAGGCGGAGGAGATGGCCGCCGCCGTGCGGGCCAAGGCGCTGCCGTGTGCCCTGATCATGTTCGAGGGTGAGGGCCATGGCTTCCGGGCGGCCGAGGCGATCAGCCGGACGCTGGAGGCGAGCCAGTCGTTCCTCGGCCGGGTCTTCGGGTTCACACCCGCCGATCAGGTGGAACCGCTGGATCTGGGCGGCGGCTGACTCACTCGGTGAGTTCTGGACGGGGCAGATCGAACGCGTCGGCGGGCTCCGCCCACTGGATCCGCCCGAGCCGGGCGACCGGTCGGAGCAGCTCATAGCGGGGATGTGGTTTCGTGCTCGACTCATCGAGTGCGGTCTCGTCGATCGCCACGCACAGCACCGCGCCCAGGACGAGGAATGAGTTCCCGACCTCGACGATTCGCTCGAGCCGGCACTCGATGGCGATCGGGGATTCCGCTATTCGCGCCGGCGCGACGAATTGCGACGGCTCCGGGGTGAGCTTGGCCCGGTCGAATTCACTGACCCCGGGTGGGAAACGGGTGGAAGTGACGTTGGCCTGATCGACGAGATCCTCGGTGACCATCGCAATTACGAATTCACCGGTCTCGCGGATATTGCGCAGGGTGTCTTTCTCCGTCACCGACGTGAACTGCACGATCGGTGGATCGGCCGATGCGATCGTGAAGAACGAGTGGGGCGCAAGATTGGGCGTACCCCCGCCGGACACGGTCGACACCCACGCGATCGGACGCGGGACGACCATCGAGGTGAGCAGTGAATAACCCCACCCACGTGGCAATTCATCAATGACGAAGTCGCGCTTCACGCGCTCGATGCTAGATCCCGGGGCTGACCGGGGCGCTCTCTAAGCCGGCCTGGCCTGTGAGCTGGCCTGATCGCGCAGCTTGTTGGCATATTCCACCGCCCGATCGGCACGCTCAGTGCCAAACACCGTCAGGAACTCGGCGATCTCCGGATAGGTCTTGCGGAGCTGGGCTGCGGCCTCGAGGAAATCCGACGCGCACGCGGTGAGCCGGCAGAGCTCCTGGATCTCGATCGCCACGTGCCGCTCACGCCGGGCCACGGTCGGCAAGGCGCGGAAAGCCGCCGGACTCTCGGCGTTCTCCTTGAGCTGATCCATCGCCTCACCGATCGACAGCGTGCCCTCGTCGACCTGCTGGGCGATCTGGACCATCCACTGCAACCGCTGGGCAGCAGCGGGGTTGCCGATCTTGATCCGGTGTCCGTTGATGAGCTGGGAGAGCATCGGGGCGGAGATCCCGAGCAGCTCCGACATGCGGGCCTGAGTCAGGAAAAGCGACTGTGCGCAGCGCCCGAGCACCGCTTGCAGTGGCTCGCCATAGAGAGCCACTTGCCGTGCCCGAATCTGTGCCACATCGCTCGCCGCACCCATTGGTTCTCCTCCGTGGCCATGCCCCCAAGATTGTGGGCACCTGATGGTCCTGCGAACTTAGCAACGCCATCGCAAATACTCCCGCGGAAGCTTCCTAGGTCTGGCGGAACCGGAAGAACAGTGTTTAGTAATGGTCAAAAGTTCCCCACTAGGGGAAATGGGTGCCGGGCGGTCTTGGCGCGCTGGATTCCTTGGTATGATTAGGGATCCGCGATTAGAGTTGCGCTTGTCATCGGGATTGCCGTCGAAGGAGCTGGCTATGACCGTGAACCCCCTTTCCGTTGTTCACCTCGTCCGGACCGGTGAGGGCCGCTATGTGGCCATGAACCGCAATGGCATCGAGATCGAGCTTGGCCAGGGCCACGATGTGTTCTCCCCCGTCGAGCTATTGCTCGCTGCGTTGGCCGGATGTTCGGCCATTGATCTCGATGCGGCCACCACGCGCCATGCGGAGCCCGAGGTCTTCAAGGTGGGGGTCGAGGCGGACAAATCCAGTGAGGGTGGCAACCACCTGGAGAACGTGCAGGTCAATTTCTCGCTGCGTTTTCCCGACACCGAAGAGGGCCGGGAGGCCAAGAGCATGGTCGATCGCGTGCTCAAGCTGTCGCACGAGAAGTTGTGCACCGTCGCTCGCACTCTGGAGAACGAAACCCCCGTTGAGATCAATGCGAAGTTCTGTCAGCGACTGACGAGTCTGCGCGAAGCCTCCTAACGCTTGGTCAGCAGGCCCCCGAGTTCACCCAGCTCGTCGGCAACTTCCGCCAGGCGACCGGCTGACAATTCCACCGCTCAGCCGAGTGTCGAGGCTGGTTGTCACTCCGTCCCCGCCAGGATCTGTTGGGTGGCGGTCATGATCTCCTCGGGGGTCTGATCGCGCAGGCCGACGGTGAGCACCGCGGTCGTATTGCGGTTGAGAATGCACAGATCCAGATCGCTGCTGTCCTCGCGGCCGCACCACCCGTCGCCCACCTGACGCTGTGCGCGGACGTTGATGTCGTCGAGCAGCGCCTTCGGATCGGCCACCGGGCGGGCACCGACCGCGATCAGGGCGGCTTCGCCATCGCGGAGGTAGTGTGCATAGGACGTCTGGATGCTCGGGTCAACCCCGAAATCCGGAGCATTGGTGCCGTCGCCCGGCTCCCGCGCAAGCTCGCCGGCGCGCAGGGGCAGCACGGGCGGTCCGGTCGGCTCCGGGGCCGCCGGAGTGGTCGTCGGCGTGATGGCCCCGTCGGTGCCGCGGGTGGCGAGGAACGCGACAGCAAACACCGTGATCAGCAGCGCGATCAACGAGACGATCATGACCTTGATCGGAATCGTGTTGCGCTGGATCGGTTCGTTGACCAGCTCGGCCTGTTCGACCGGGGGTGCTCCGGAGGGCGAAGAATCGCCGCCGGCCGCTCCGGACGCGGACGCCGAACCGTCACCAGTGTCCGGGGACCATGGTGTCGAGCTGTGCGGGGTGCTCATGTGGCCAGCCTATTAGACACGCCGCGTTGACTGCTGCCGTCGGTTCAGAGGTAGTCCTCGATCGCCCGGCTCAGCACCGACTTCGACTTGGATCCCTGAAACGACTTCACCAGCTCGCCGTCCACGAAGATGTGGATGGTCGGCAATCCGTGCACCAGGTAGGTCCGGGGAGTCACCTGATTGCGATTGGTGTCGATCTTGACGAATCGCATCCGATCGCCATAGGACTCCGCGAGCTCGTCCAGGATCGGCGCCAACTGTTTGCACGGCGAGCACCAGTCCGCCCAATAGTCCACCAGCACCGGTCGGGAGGATCGCAGCACGACCTCACGGAACTCCGCATCGGTCACGTCGACGACGGCCATGATCCATCCCTCCCGGAAACCTCGCTGTTGACAGGAATTACCCAAATGTTACGGACGAAAGCAAAATTGTCCGCTGATTCGGGGGGTGCGGCCGACGAACCTCTGGTCAGACGGCGGCGGCATCCTTCAACTCAGCGAGGAAATGCTCGGCATCCAACGCTGCGGCGCAACCCGAGCCCGCGGCGGTGATCGCCTGCCGATAGGTGTGATCGACCAGATCGCCGCACGCAAAGACACCCGGGAGATTCGTCTTGGTGGTCCGGCCCTCGACCAGGACATAACCGTTGACATCGAGATCCACCTGGCCGCGGATCAGCTCCGAGCGCGGCTCGTGGCCGATCGCGATGAACACCCCCTGCACCGGCAGGTCACGGGTTTCGGAGGTGACGGTGTCCAGCAGCGTGAGGCTCTCGACCGCGCCCTCACCCTTGATGCCCACGACCTGGGAGTTCCAGGCGAACCTGATCTTCGGATCGTTCTCGGCCCGGCGGACCATGATCTTCGAGGCGCGGAGTTCGTCGCGCCTGTGCACGATCGTCACCGAGCTCGCGAACCGCGTGAGAAAGGTTGCCTCCTCGACCGCCGAGTCGCCACCGCCGACGACGGCCAGATCCTTGCCCTTGAAGAAGAAGCCGTCACACGTCGCGCACCAGGACACGCCCTTTCCGGAGAGCCGGTCCTCATCGGGCAGACCCAGCCGGCGATAACCTGAGCCGGTGGCCAGCACAACCGTGCGGCCGCGGAAGACCTGGCCCTCGCTGGTCGTCACGGTCTTGATGTCGCCGGTGAGCTCGAGATGGGTCGCGTCATCGGTGATGATCTCCGCGCCGAACCGCTCAGCCTGTGCGCGCATGTTCATCATGAGATCCGGGCCCATGATGCCCTCGGGGAAGCCGGGGTAGTTTTCCACGTCCGTGGTGTTCATCAGCGCGCCGCCACCGTCGACGGCGCCCTCGATCACCATGGGCTTCAGCTCCGCGCGCGCCGCATAGACCGCCGCGGTCCAGCCGGCCGGCCCACTGCCGACGATGATGATGTCGCTTACGTCCTCGGTCATGCTTCCCTCTGTGGTCCTCGGGCGGCGAGATCCGCCACCCGTGCTGAACGATCCGGTCCGGGACAGTATTCCCTCCCGTCCGCCCAACGCGTGTCACCAACCGGGCTCTGGAGCCAAGAGTGTCGGCGGGGCTGGTTAAAGTCGAGACCATGCGGGGGTGGCTGAGCGGTGGGACGATCGTGGTCCTGTTCGCATGGGTCCTGTTCGCCGCCACGCTCGTCACCGTCCCCGGCTCCGCGGAGTTCTCGGGCCCGGAGAGCGCGTTCGTGCCCGCGGACGGGTCCGCGGATCGCGTGGTCATCGGGGGTACGCCCGGGAAGGCCGCCTCGATCGAGCACGCGCTGGTCACCGGGATCGGCGTCAGCACCGAGATGCCACCGGCAGTCATCCGGTTGATGCGCCCACCCGAGGGCGTCGATCGCGGGGCCCTGCGCTGGTGGCGGGAGACGATGAGCCCGAACACCCCCAACTACAGCCCGATGATGACGTTGCGTGGCGTTCAGGCCGGCGACGGTGTCCGGCTCTATGCCCACACCGGTCCCCATGGCGTCGTCTTCCGCCCCGGGCTGCTGGAGCTCCCCCTTCGCCCCGCACCGGGTCAGACCTGGACCAGCACGGGGACCGTGGCGGACGGCCAGGGCGCGGTCGATTATCACAACAAGTCCACCGCTGCCGCGCCCACCGACCCCGGGCTGCTGGCACGCGGATGCCTGAACGTCACCTCCACGACGACCGCCGGCGGCGCGCCTCGCACGGATGTCGCCACCTGGTGTCCCGATCGTGGCATCGTCGAGGGCAGCCCGGCCCTGGGCGAGAACCGGGCCGCGATCGCATCCGACCGGTGGCCGGAGGTGGGCCGGGTCGTCACCGATGCGACCTGGCCGCGGCACGGCACCGTGGTCACCCCCGAGGTGGTGGACGGCGATCCGACATTCGGCACCGAGGCGGCGGTGCTCGACCTCGGGGTGCGCACCGGTGGCGGCGTGACCTCGGCCGGGACGCTGGTCACGATCACGCCGGGGACCACGCTGCGCGGCTGGCTGCCGCGCCACGACGAGCTCACCGGCGTCTGGTGGGGCGGCCCGGGCGGGGCGATCCTCAGCCTGACCGTCCTCGACAACTTCGTGCTCGCCACCACGAGCGAGCGCACGCTGGTGGCCTATGACCAGAACGGCCGCCGCCTGTGGTCACGGCGTACGCCGGATCTGGTGCCCGGCGGGATCAGCGAGCTCGGGCGCAACCGGATCGTGTTCGGCACCGTCACCGGCGATCTCATCGCCGTCGACCTCACCACCGGTGACCGGGTCTGGACGACCGGCTTCCCCGGCGGCAGCCACCGCGCCCCGAGCGTCGTCGAGGAGCTGGTCCTCGTGCACACCGACGATGCGTGGACGGCCTTCGATGCCGACGGCCGGCAGCGCTGGACCAGCGCGGAGATCACCCATCCGATCGGCATCGTTGCGGCCAACGATGCCCTGTGGTCGCTGTCGGTGGCGGGTGAGTCGGTCTGGCTCGACCCGGAGACCGGCGAGATTCTCCGCACCGGTGCCTTCGCCTACGGCAAGGGCCACCAGCGCTTGCTCCCCGGCCCCGCCGGGACGGCCGCGCTGATCAGCGACGACGGCGTGCGCCTGATCGCAGCCGAGTCCGCCCGTCAGCTCCAGTTCATCGAGGGTGCCACCGCGGTCCGCGCCGAGGCGGACGGGTGGCGGGTGCTCACTCCGCCGGCGTTGCTGCGGTTCGACCCGCGTGGGGCCGAGCTGGACCGTCTCGAGCTCACCCCACCCGCTCCCGGCGCGACCGACATGATCCCGGTCCGTGGCACGCTGTGGCTCCTGCACCCGGACGGTGTCGCATGGGTCAGGTGATCCGCATCCTCCGGTTCATCGCCGCTCGCGCTTTGGGCGACCCGGTCCGTGAGGGCCGCCTGGCGGAGAACCCGGCGTCCCCCTGGCCACCCGGCCTTCGCCTGATCGTCGTCGCGGTCGTCGGGCTGTTCGTCCTGCTCACCGTGTCCATTGCGGGGGCACAGCTGATCCGGCGTACGCCGCTGGTCGCCAACCGGGACGGATCGTTGCCCTGGCTGGTGATCCCGGTCCTCGCGCTGGCGATCGCGGTGGCGCTGTCGCTGCTGTACGCCGCAGCGCTGCACGTCTGGTGGGTCTGGCGGCTGCCATTGCTGGCGCTGGTGTTGATCAGCCTGCTGGCCGCCGCGCGCACCGACGAACTGGTGTGGCTGGTCATCACGCTGATCGGACTGGCCGTGCTGATCGCGCTGGCGGCGGTGCGGTGGCGGTCGAGGTTCTCGGTCTGGGAGTTCGTGATCAGTCTCGCGGTGATCGGCAACCTGATCCTGGTGCAGTTCGCGGGCCCGGCGCTTCGGGCGGTGGACGTGGAGGCCTGGCCGGTGCTGGTCGTCACGGAGTGGACGATGCTGCTCACCTATCTGGCGACGCCCGCGATCCTGCTGGCCGCAGCCGGCATGACCGAGCTGGTGATCACCACGGGGTCATGGACCGCCCGGGGTGTCTGGGAGGGAACCATGGGGCGGCCCGCGGGCCGGCTCGTCGGTGCGCTGGCGCTCGCCGGGCTGGTCGTGTGGTCGATGGTCCAGGAGGTCTGGCTGCTCGCGACGGATTCGCGGCGACCGGTGTCGGAGCTGCCGCTCGCGGCGGCGATCATGGTCGTCACGGGTGCGGCGGCGGCCGCGGTGCTCCGGCTCGCGCCGCGGGGCGAGCGGCCCGGGGTGGCGGTGGATGCCGATGATGTCGCCGACGCCTATTCGGGGGTGTCGTGGGCGCTCGCCGTCGTGCTGGCGGTGTGGTTGGTGGCGCCCGTGCTGTCGTCGGCACTGCTCAGCCTCGGGTTGCCCGATCTCGGCAACCTCGCCGATGCAGTGGTGCTCGCGGCGGTCGGGCTGCTGATCGCCGTGGGGCTGAGCCGGCGCGGGCGACCGGCCGCGGCACTGATCGCGACCGCCTTCGCGGTGGAGCAGCTCGCAGTGCAGATCGGGCTGGCCCTGGGCCTGACCACGGCGTCGACCCACCTGGTCACGGTCTCGGCGCTCGCCGCGGTCGGGTTGGCGGTGTGGCTCCTCGTCCGGCGCCGGCTGACTGCGGACCGAGCATTGGCGATCGGGACGGTCCTCCTGTTGACCCGGCTCTATGAGTTCCGGGAGACCTTGGACGATCCGATCAGCGCCCTGCTCGCGGTGTCCGGGG
>JAUNRO010000038.1:0-7518 GCA_030544185.1 Propionibacteriaceae bacterium
ATCTGTGGCATCGTCGGCTTCGAAGCGCCCGCCGCTCGGGAACTGGCTCGACGGCTGCCCCCACTGATCGTGATGCCTCGCGATACGGCGGCTGCCCACTCCAGAATCCTCGACTCGGTTCGGATGATGGGCGAAGAACTCGCCGCCCCCCTGGCGGGTGGCGATGTAGTCGCATCCCGGTTGGCCGACATAATCGTGGTCCAGACGATTCGCGCGTGGCTGCTATCCGACCCGGCCGCTCGGGCTGGATGGTTCCTGGCCCTGACCGACGAACGCATCGGGCAGGCGCTCCGGGCGATCGAGGCGGACCCAGGGGCACCTTGGGATGTGGGGAGCCTCGCGCGGACCGCCACCATGTCGCGATCTCTTTTCAGCGAGCAGTTCGCGGCGATGGTGGGCGAGACCCCCATCGCATACCTGACCCGCTGGCGGATGGACGTCGCACGTTCCCTGCTGACCGACGGGGCGCGCACCGTTGCGGAAGTGGCCGGGGCTGTCGGCTATCGGTCCGAAGCCGCCTTCACGAGGGCGTTCGTCCGCACGGTCGGATGCACACCCGCGTCCTGGCGCCGCGGCAACAGTCGCTGACTGGCCCCCTCGCGGGAAGCCGACTGACGGCAGGATCGGAGATCCCTCCCGGGGTGATCGACAACACGCCGGGACGCCCTGCCCAGCAGGAGAAAGCGTGCGTTATCGTCGACCGACGAGCGATTCAGACTGCCGCCGTCGCCCGGGCGATCGACGCCGGCCTGATGCGCAGTGACGTCCCGTCGGTCGCGGCCGCTCTCTGGTCCCAGGTCCACGGTTGGGTCGTCCTCGAACTCGACGGCCTCCTCCCGACACCGGAGCCGGACGGCGCGTTTGCGGAGGCCGTGGAAGGCTGGCGTACGCCGCAGAGCCTGCGGAACGCGGCACCTTCCGCCCACCTGACCACTCGCTGAACCCAATACCGGCGTCGGCGTGCCCGTCGCCGGCCCGAGCGGCGTCACGCCACTTTCGCGCTCGGGCCAGGATCGATGCGTTCGCTGACCAGCTCCGCGTGAAGCGGAACTGACTCACTCCACCGTGACGGACTTCGCGAGGTTGCGGGGCTGGTCGACGTCGTGGCCCTTCACGGTCGCGAGCTCGCAGGCGAAGATCTGCAGCGGGACGGTCGCGACCAGGGGCTGCAGCAGCGTGGACACCTTCGGCAGCCCGATGAGCACGTCGGCATAGGGCGCCACGGTCTCGTCGTCGGCCTCCGCGAGCACGATCGTCCGCGCCCCCCGGGCGCGGATCTCCTGGATGTTGGAGACGGTCTTGTCGTGGAGCATGTCCCGGCCGCGGGGCGGGACGACCACGAAGACCGGCAGGTCCTGGTCGATGACCGCGATCGGGCCGTGCTTGAGCTCGCCGGCGGCGAAGCCTTCGGCATGGATGTACGCCAGTTCCTTCAGTTTCAAGGCTCCCTCGAGCGCCACCGGATAGCCGGCGTGACGGCCCAGGAACAGCACCGACGGGTTGTCGGCGAACTCATCGGCGAGGTCGAGCACCTGCTGCTGGGCGTCGAGGACCTGCTGGACCTTGTCCGGCATGGTCTCCAGCTCGGCCATCACCGCGGCGATCTCGTCGCCGAACTTGGTGTTCTTGACCTGGGCCAGATAGAGCCCGAGGAGATAACAGGCCAGCACCTGGGTGAGGAAGCCCTTGGTGGAGGCGACGCCGATCTCGGGCCCGGCGTGGGTATAGATCACCGCATCCGATTCCCGCGGGATCGTCGAGCCGTTGGTGTTGCAGATCGCGAGGACCTTCGAACCCTGCTGTTGGGCGTACCTGATCGCCATCAACGTGTCCGCCGTCTCGCCGGACTGGGAGATCGCGACCACGAGGGTGTGCGGACCGACGATCGGATCGCGATAGCGGAACTCGCTGGCGAGCTCGACCTCACACGGGATGCGGGTCCAGTGCTCGATCGCATATTTGGCGACCATGCCCGCATAGTGCGCGGTGCCGCAGCCGATGATCACAATCCGCTGGATCGAGCGCAGGGCGTCGGTGGAGATGCGGATCTCATCGAGGGTGAGGGAGCCGTCGGTGGCGTACCGCCCCAACAGCGTGTCCGCCAGCGCGCGCGGCTGCTCGTGGATCTCCTTGCGCATGAACCAGTCGAAGCCGTCCTTCTGCGCCGCCGAGAGGTCCCAGTCGACGTGATAAGGCTTCGCCTCGGCCGGATTGCCGTCGAAGTCGGTGACCTGCCAGGAGTCCGCGGTGATCTCGACCATCTGGTCCTGGCCGAGCTCGACGGCCTCACGAGTGTGTTCGATGAACGCGGCGACATCGGAGCCGATGAAGTTCTCGCCCTCGCCGACGCCGACGACGAGCGGGGAGTTGCGGCGGGCGGCGACCACACGGCCGGGGGCCTCGGCGTCGACGGCGACGAGAGTGAAGGCGCCCTCGAGGCGGCGGCAGACGGCACGCAGGGCAGCGGCCACATCGGCCCCGCCGTCCACCTCGCGACCCAGCAGCTGGGCCACGACCTCGGTATCGGTCTCGGACACCATCGTCACGCCCTCGGCCTCGAGCTCGGTCCGCAGGGCGGCGAAATTCTCGATGATGCCGTTGTGCACGAGCGCGACCCGACCGGAAACGGAAAGGTGCGGATGGGCGTTGGTGTCGTTGGGCGCACCGTGCGTGGCCCAGCGTGTGTGGCCGATTCCGGTGCCCGACTCGGGCAACGGGTGGGCCACGAGTTCGGCCTCCAGGTTGGCGAGCTTGCCCTCCTTCTTGGCCGACACGATGGCTCGGTCAGCGACCAAGGCGATGCCGGCCGAGTCATATCCGCGGTATTCCAGCCGCCGAAGGCCGTCCACTACTACTCCGCGAGCCGACTGGGGGCCGACGTATCCCACGATTCCGCACATGGCGGAAACATTAGCGCCGCGAACGGGGTGGGGCAGAATGCAACCATGGCGCAGGAAGTGCATCGGCCGACGCCCCACGCGGGCGAGGGCAGCGGACCCTATGTCCAGCGCAGTCGCGCCGACTGGGCCGACATGGCGCCGCGGGTGCCGATGACCCTGGACGAGCCGATCCTGCGCCAGTTGCGCGGCACCGGGGATCCCACCGACCTGACCGAGGTCTCCTAGGTCTATCTGCCGCTCACCCGGCTCCTGTCCATGTATGTCCATCACACCGGTGAGCTCTATCGCTCCACCAACAACTTCCTGCGGATGAACTCCCAGCGCACGCCGTTCGTGATCGGCGTGGCCGGATCGGTGGCCGTCGGCAAGTCCACGACCGCCCGCGTCCTGCAGGCCCTGTTGTCCCGCTGGCCCGAGCACCCCCGGGTCGAGCTGATCACCACCGACGGCTTCCTCTGGCCGAATGCCGAGCTGGAGCGTCGCAATATTCTGCACCGCAAGGGATTCCCGGAGTCCTATGACCGGCGCGCGCTGCAGAAATTTGTGATGGATGTGAAGTCCGGCCTCGCCGAGGTGGAGACGCCGGTCTATTCCCACATGGTCTATGACATCGTCCCCGGCGAGAAGATCATCGTCCGCCGGCCCGACATCCTGATCGTCGAGGGCCTCAATGTCCTGCAGCCCGCGCGGATCCGCTCCGACGGCACCACCGGTCTGGCGCTGAGCGACTTCTTCGACTTCTCGGTCTATGTGGACGCCTCCGATTCCGACATCCGCCGCTGGTATCTCCATCGGTTCATGTCGCTGCGCGAAACCGCCTTCCGCGATCCGCGCTCCTATTTCCGAAAGTACGCCGAGATGACCGATCGCGAGGCCCGCCACCGGGCCGAGGAGATCTGGGACACCATCAACGGCCCGAACCTGGCGCTGAACATCCGCCCCACCCGCGGCCGGGCGACCGCCATCCTGCGCAAGGGCGAGAACCACGAGGTGAAGTGGGTGCGGATCCGCAAGATCTGACACCTCACGAAGGGCGACCTCCGACGCCCCCGTTACAGCCAGCGAGGCGTCACCGGCCGTAGCGCAACCCGTAGTGCTCCAATGCATCGGTGACGGGCTGGAAATAGGACACCGCCCCGGAGACGACGCCGCCGTTGAACGGACACCGCTGGCCCGCCGGGCCACCGGAAGTCATGCCCACGGCATAACCCCCGGACACATAGGCGCCACCGGAATCGCCGGGGGCGGTGCACACCGATGACACCCCGAGCCCGGTGACCGTTGCGGCACCGCCATAGCGGACCGTGGCGTTGTAGGCCGTCACCTGCCCACAGGTGATCCCACTCGCCGCTCCGGACTTGCACAGGTCGGTGCCGACAGGCGCCTTCCAGGCGCCCCGATCCGCCTGGCTCACCGCCCCGCCATAGCCGTTCACCCGAGGCGTCATCTCATTGCCCTCGCTCACGAAGATATAGCCGAAGTCACGATCCGCCTGGCCGTCGTAGGAGGTGACGCCGGTCGCGCCGAAGGTCCCGAACACCACGCCGGTGCGGGCAGTGAAGGTGGTGGCGCCCTCGATGCAGTGCCCGACCCAGACCATCACGGCCCGCCCGTCAGCGGTGCGCGCGGGGAAGCCGGCCGAGCAGGCGCCACCGGTGTCGCTGCGGAGCTGGTCGCCACCGGCGAGGCGCCCCTGAGTCGCGTTGCGCTCCCCGGGGCGCACCGCCACGGCACCGCCGTGCACCGCGACCATGCGCGCAATTTCGGACACCGCCCCAGCGGTGACCGTGACCACGACGATGTCGGCCGCGAGATCGGGGGCCACGGACAGGACGCTCCCGCGCCCCGCGAGCTCGCCGCTCAGCTGCTCGGTCACCCGATTGAGATAGGCCTCCCCGAACCGCGGCGCCCGGACCTGCAGGCCCGCCCGCTCCGCCTGGGTCCCCGCCGCCGACCCGGCCGGTGCCTGCACGACGAGCGTCCCGTCGGCGGTGAAGAAGGCCCCGTCGAACTCGTGCGTCCGCGCCAGCTCGGCATAGACGTTGTTCTGCTCCGCCTTGTGTTGCAGGTGGCGCCGCTGGCCATCCTCCGTGCGCCCGGCCGACTGGGCCATGGCGCGGACCTGCTCCTCGGTGAACTCCTGGCGGACCGGCTGCGCCTGGGGGTGCCAGGACTCCACCGGCCCGGGGTTCGCGATCGCGACCGGTTGGCCGGCCAGCATAGCCGCTGAGCTGAGGAGTACGCCCAGGGCGAGGCGCCGACGCGGTCCGATCATCATGTCTCCAAAGGGGGTGCTGGGTGAGATGAGCAATGTGGGACAACTGTCGGGAACTAACCAATGGAAAGTCAAAACTGACCGCTATATTGTTTCCGGAACGGGCATCGCCGTCGGGGGCGCGAAAGGGGCCCGAGCCGAAGCCCGAGCCCCTTTCGCGAGGGCAACCAGCGATGCACGGCGCGTCAGAGCGCCAGATGCACCTTCACCGCGTCCGCGAGGCGTTCGGCGACCGCCCGAGCGCGTTCGTCGGACTCGGCCTCGACCATCACCCGGACCAGTTGCTCGGTGCCCGAGGGGCGCAGCAGCACACGGCCACCAGTGCCCAGCCCACGAGACTCCGCCTGCACGGCCTTCACCAGGTTCGGCTCGATCCCGGCGCGGGCCTTGTCGACCCCCGGCACGTTGATCAGCACCTGCGGCAGCCGCTGCATCACACCCGCAAGCTCCGCGAGGGACTTGCCCGTGGCGGCCATCCGGCCCATCAGGTGGAGACCGGTGAGCACGCCGTCACCGGTGGTGGCATATTCGCTCATCACCACGTGCCCCGACTGCTCCCCGCCAAGGGTGAAACCGTTCGCCTTCATCGACTCGAGCACATAGCGGTCACCGACCTTGGTCTGATCGACCCGGATGCCGGCCTCATGCATCGCGTTGACGAAGCCGAGATTGCTCATCACCGTCGCCACCACGGTGTCGTTGACCAGCTTGCCGGTCTCGCGCATCGCCAGCGCCAAGATGGCGAGCACCTGATCACCGTCGACAACCGCACCGCTCGCATCCACGGCCAGGCACCGGTCGGCATCACCATCGAGGGCGATGCCGATGTCCGCGCCGTGTTCCACGACCGCAGCCTGCAGGCTCTCGAGATGGGTCGAGCCGCAGCTGTGGTTGATGTTGTGGCCATCCGGATCGGCATGGATCGCGATGACCTCCGCGCCGGCCTGGGAGAACGACTGAACGGCCGTCTGATAGGCCGCGCCGTTCGCGCAGTCAACGACGACCTTGACGCCCCTCAACCGCACCTGACCCAGGCTGTTGACCAGGTGGTCCACATAGGTGTCCACGAGGTCATGGTCATGGCGCACCCGGCCCACGGCAGCACCCTGCGGACGCTGCCAGTTGTTGCCCAGATGATCCTCGATCGCGTCCTCCACGGCGTCTTCGAGCTTGCTGCCACCGCGCGCGAAGAACTTGATCCCGTTGTCGGGAGCGGGGTTGTGACTGGCGGACAGCATCACGCCCAGATCGGCGTCCAGGCTGTTCACCAGATAGGCGACCCCGGGGGTCGGCACCACGCCGAGGTGGACCACATCCACCCCAGCGGAGGCCAATCCCGCCACGACAGCGGCTTCGAGAAACTCCCCCGAGGCGCGGGGGTCCCTGCCGACCAACGCAGACGGCCGGTGCCCGGCGAAGACACCGGTCTCGCCGAGCACGTGCGCCGCTGCCACCGACAGGTCCAACGCAAGCTCCGCTGTCAGGTCCTGATTGGCCCGACCACGGACACCATCTGTCCCGAAATAGCGGCCCATGGGATCAACGCTTGCTGTACTGCGGAGCCTTGCGCGCCTTCTTCAGGCCCGCCTTCTTGCGTTCCTTGATCCGCGCATCGCGGGTCAGCATGCCGGCCTTCTTGAGCGCCGGGCGCGAGGCCTCGGCGTCCACCGCGTTGAGCGCCCGGGCCACGCCGAGCCGCATCGCCCCGGCCTGACCGCTGACGCCACCGCCGTGGATCCGCGCGATCACGTCATAGGAGCCCTCGACGGCGGCGGTCACGAACGGCTCGGAGACGAGCTGCTGGTGCACCTTGTTGGGGAAATAGTCCTCCAGGGTGCGGCCGTTGATCTGCCACTGGCCGGAGCCGGGGACGATGCGCACGCGGGCGATCGCCTGCTTGCGACGACCGGTCGCAGCGCCGGGGGCGACGACGGCCGGACGAGCGCCGGGCTCGGCCTGGCCGCCACCCTCGCCGGTCTCGGAGCGATAGGCGATCTCGCGGTCACCCTCGGTGAACGGGGTCACCTCGTCGCCGAGGTTCTCGGTTTCTTCAACAACGTTCTCGGACATGGTGTTCTCTCCCGGCTTCACTGGGCGATCTGGGTGATCTGGTAGGGCTCCGGCCGCTGCGCCGCGTGCGGGTGCTCGGGCCCGGCGTACACCTTCAGCTTCTTCATCAGCTGACGGGACAGGCGGTTCTTCGGCATCATGCCCCACACGGCGAGTTCCACGGCCTTGCGGGGATCACGGTCCAGCAGGTCACCATAGGTGGTGGACTTCAGGCCACCCGGGCGCCCCGAGTGCCGGTAGTGCGACTTCGCCTCCCGCTTGTTGCCGGACAGG
>JAUNRO010000038.1:7528-14234 GCA_030544185.1 Propionibacteriaceae bacterium
ATCTTGGCCGCGTTCACCACGACCACGAAGTCACCGCCGTCGACATGCGGCGCAAAGGTGGGCTTGTGCTTGCCGCGCAGCAGCGTGGCGGCCGTGACGGCGAGCCGTCCCAGCACGATGTCTTCGGCGTCGATGACGACCCACTTGCGGTCGATCTCGCCGGGCTTGGGGCTATACGTGGACACGCTAACCTTCTTCACTCTCTCGGAATCCGACAGGATGTGACGTTCGGTGCCTGCTCAACAGCGGGTGAGAACCACGCCGGAGACCGGCACCGCTTCTCGAAACCCGAGGTTCCGGACAGACGGAGCGATTCGCGGTGAATCAACTCCCGTTTGCGACCGAGCGCAACAGCGAGAAACTCTACTCCCCCGGCTTCGCGTCCGCCAAATCGTCCGCCTGACACGCATTCGCAACAGAACGGTCACACTGAACACCTACCGTGCCGTCATGAGCGAATCCCTCACGATCACGGACAACCGAACGGGTCGGTCCTATGAGGTGCCGATCACCGACAACACGATCAAGGCGGCGGATCTCCGCCAGATCACCGCGCAGGGCCAGCCCGGGCTCTCCACCTATGACCCGGGCCTGGTCAACACCTCGGCCTGCCGCTCCGCCATCACCTATATCGACGGCGACGCCGGGATCCTCGAATACCGGGGCTATCCCATCGAACAGCTCGCCGAGCAGTGCACCTATCTCGAGGTGGCCTATCTGCTGATCCACGGCGATTTGCCCACCGAGGAGCAACTGGCGACCTGGAACGCCAACATCACCCGGCACCGCTTCGTCCACGAGAACGTCAAGGCGCTCACCGAGAAGGCCCGCCACGACGCCCATCCCATGGCGACGATGATGGCTGCCGTGGCCGGGCTGCACACGTTTTATCCGGCGGGACGGCGCTATGAGGACGAAGATGCCCGGACGCTGCAGGTCCGGCGCCTGATCGCGAAGATGCCGACGATCGCGGCGTACGCCTACCGGCATTCGCTGGGCCTGCCCTATGTCTATCCGACCGATCGCCTGTCCTATACGGAGAACTTCCTGGCGATGCTGTTCCAGATGGGCGATCCCTATTACACCCCGGATCCGCGGCTGGTGCGGGCCTTGGAGGTGCTGTTCATCCTGCACGCCGACCACGAGCAGAACTGCTCGACCACGGCGGTCCGCACGGTCGCGTCGGCGGGCAACGATCCCTATACCTCGATCTCTGCCGGCATCGGGGCGCTGTTCGGGCCGCTGCACGGCGGAGCCAACGAGGAGGTCCTGCGGATGCTGGACCGGATCGGCGACCAGTCGAAGATCGGTGCGTTCATCGATGGGGTGAAGTCCGGCCGCGAGAGGTTGATGGGCTTCGGTCACCGGGTCTATAAGAACTATGACCCGCGGGCCCGGATCATCAAGGCGGCCTGTGACGACGTGTTCGCGGTCACCGGGGTGAACCCCAAGCTCGAGATCGCCCAGGAACTGGAGGCGATCGCGCTCGCTGACGACTATTTCGTCTCGCGGCGGCTCTATCCCAATGTGGACTTCTATTCCGGGCTGATCTATGAGGCGCTGGGTCTCCCGCCGGAGATGTTCACCGTCATGTTCGCCATCCCGCGCACCTCGGGCTGGCTGGCCCAGTGGCTCGAGCAGGTGGTGGACGAGGAACAGAAGATCTGCCGGCCGAAGCAGATCTACACCGGCCTGCGGGAACGGTCCCTCCTGGTCCCGGCGCACGCCTGAGGTGCGCCGTCCCAGCCGCGCAGATTCCACGGCCCGTACGCCCGTCTCACGATGTGGCTACGCGGAACACGTCCTCCACCGCCTCTGGCCGTGGAATCTGCGCACCTGAGCGCCACACGGGAAGACAACAAAGCGGGGCCGCCCGAAGGCGACCCCGCTGATGTGGCATCAGCCCTTGACCGGATAGTCCCGCTCGGTCTCGCCGATATAGACCTGACGCGGTCGGCCGATCTTGCGGCCCGGCTCGGCCATCTGCTCGCGCCACTGGGCGATCCAGCCCGGGAGGCGGCCGAGGGCGAAGAGCGCAGTGAAATAGGAGCTCGGGAAGCCCATGGCCTCATAGATGAGGCCGGTATAGAAGTCGACGTTCGGATAGAGCTTGCGCTCCACGAAGTACTCATCGCTGAGGGCAATCTCCTCCAGGTCCTTCGCGATCTGGAGCAGCGCGTTGTCCTTGCCGGTCGAGGTCAGGATCTCATCGGCGTGCTTCTTGATGATGACCGCGCGCGGGTCGAAGTTCTTATAGACCCGGTGACCGAAGCCCATGAGCTTGACGCCCGACTCCTTGTCCTTGACCTTGGCCACGAACGACTGAGCGTCGAGGCCCTGATCGCGGATCTGGCCGAGCATCTCGAGCACGGCTTGGTTGGCGCCGCCGTGGAGCGGGCCGGACAGGGCGTTCACGCCGGCGGAGATCGATGCATAGATGTTGGCCTCGGCCGAGCCCACCAGGCGCACCGTCGAGGTGGAGCAGTTCTGCTCGTGGTCGGCGTGCAGGACGAACAGGGTGTCGAAGGCGCGGGCGACCGCATCGTCGATCTCATATTCCTCCAGCGGGCCGCCGAACGACAGCCGCAGGAAGTTCGCGACATAGCCGATGTTCTTCTTCGGATAGAGGAAGGGCTCGCCGATGGAGTTCTTGTAGGCGTAAGCCGCCAGCGTCGGGAACTGGCCCAGCAGCCGGATCGTGGCGTTCTCGATCTGGTCCTCGTCGGTGACCGACAGATGGGTCGAGTTGAACGCGGCCAGCGCGTTCACACCGGAGGCGAGGACGGTCATGGGGTGCGAACGGCGGGGGAAGCAGCGGAAGAGGTCACGCATCCGCTCGTCGAGCATCGACGCGCTGAGCACCTTGTCGTGGAACTCGGCCATCTCCTGCTCGGTGGGGAGCTCACCATAGATCAGCAGATAGGCGACCTCGCCGAAGGTGGCATGCTCGGCCAGCTGCTCGATGGGATAGCCGCGATAACGCAGGATGCCCTTGTCGCCATCGATGAACGTGATCTTGGAGACGCAGCTTGCGGTGTTGGTATAGCCCGGATCCAGCGTGGTGTTTCCGGTGGTGGACATCAGCTTGCCGATGCCATAACCACTGTTGCCCTCGGTGGCCTGCGTGAGCGGAAGCTCGAGGGTCTGGTCCCCAGCGGTCAGGACGGCGGCGTCGTTGGACATGTCTCTCCTTGGGTTCACGGGCTGATCCAGTCACCTAGTGTGGGGCACAACCTATTCTGTCCGGTCGGCGCCCCTTCCCCTGCCCATCAACGAGCTGGGTGATGTGGATCACAAGATCACAAGAGCCGGTCCGGCAGCCAGTTGGCCACCAACTCGAAGGGCAATATTACTGGCCGGTGACCCCGCACAGCCAATCCGATCACTGGCCAGAAATCCGTGCCCACTCAGCCAACGCGCGATTCAGATCGACAGCAGCGGCTGGCTGCCGGGCGGCACCGCCCGCCCGTTTATGATCTGCTTCCCGAACGGAAACATCGTAATGGGCAGCATCTTGATGTTCGCGATGGCCAGCGGGATGCCGATGATCGTGACGGCCTGGGCCGCTGCGGTCGTGACGTGGGTCACCGCGATGCCCAGCCCCGCGACGACGAACCAGATCACGTTCGCCACCGCCGAGACGGCCCCGGATGTGGGGGTCTCGACGACCGTGCGGCCGAACGGCCACAGCGCATAGGACGCCATCCGGAAGGAGGCGACCCCGATGGGGATGGTGATGATGAACAGGCAGGCCAGCAGGCCGAACAGGAAATAGCTGAGAGCCAGCCAGATCCCGCCGGTGACGAGCCAGAGAATGTTGAGCAGGAAACGAATCACCGCACGTCCTTTCCGTTGCGCTGCACCCACTTCACCAGATCACCCAAGGGGCCGCCGCGAAGGGGCCACTCCGCGCCGGGCTCACAACTGGAGAATCTGATCCGCCGGGGGCGTCTCGAAGGTCTCGACAGCGTTCCAGTCGGAGAAGGTCAGCTCCCGGTGCTCGCCGTTCTCGTCGGTGTCGGTCACCTTGAGGATCTGGTTCTTGTCGTCGGCGGTGGTCCACACCACGGTGCCATCGCCGCCGACCCGGCTGCTCAGCTTGTAGGCCGGGGTGCCATCGACGGTGTCCTCCTCCACCTTGGTGTTGAGCTTGTCCTGCAGGCTCAGGTCCCCGGCGGCCGCCTCGTCCAGCAACGTGCCCACGTTCATGTCGCGGGAGAAGCTCGCCTCGCCGGTCCCGATGTACTTGCCCTCGAGCAGATCCGTCTGCGCGCCGGCAGCGGGATCCTGGGAGGTCCAGAAGGCCCGGTCGGCCTTGATGTAGTCCTTGCCGTCCACAGTGATGATCTCCGCATGGCCGCCGTCGTTGTCCAGCTTCAGCTCGGTGCGCTGGTTGGTGCCCTCCCGATTGCCGGCGATATCGACCGTGGACTGCTTGCCCTCCATGGGCCCGACCAGATGGATGCGAACGCTCTGCGCAGTGCGCATCTCCTCCATCGCGTTGGTGATGACCTCCTCGGAGGAGGGAAGCTCCGCCTGCGTCTGGGTCGCCGCCGGATTGTCGGTCTCTGCCGGCGTAGTCGTCCCTCCGCACGCGCTCAACGCCAACACACCGGCCACGGCCAGGCCCGCAAGCCACGTCACTCGACCCATCATTCACCCTTTCCCCTGCCCGCTCCTCGGGCTCCCCGCGCAGGTTAGCCACCGATGCGGCCAATTTGCGAGAATTCCCACCGATCCGCCCGCGCTAGTGTCCTGTGCCATGGATGGCAGCAGGCCGACACGGGAAGTGGTGTCGTTCGTCCGCCGCAGCACCCGGATGAACCCCAGCCAGGAGAAGGCCTGGGCGACGCGGGAGCGCTATCTGGTCGAGGTCCCCCGCCGCGAGACCTCCACGTCGATCGCTCCCGGAGCCAGGATCGACTGGCCGGGCGTGTTCGGTCGCGAGGCCCCGCTGGTCGTCGAGATCGGCTCGGGCACCGGGGACTCGCTGGCGGTCATGGCCGCTGCGGCACCGGATCGCGATCATGTCGCGTTCGAGGTGTTCCGGCCGGCGCTCGCCTCGACGATGATCAAGCTCACCGCGGCCGGCCTGACCAATGTGCGCCTGGTCGATGCGAACGGGGTCGAGGGCCTGCGCGAACTGTTCGTCCCCGGCAGCATCGCCGAGCTCTGGACCTTCTTCCCCGACCCCTGGCACAAGGCCCGCCACCACAAGCGCCGGCTGGTCGACGCCGGCTTCGCCGCGCTCGTCGCGTCCCGGCTCACCCCCACCGGGGTCTGGCGGATCGCCACCGACTGGGCGGATTATGCCGAGCACTGCCGCGAGGTGCTCGATGATCATCCGGACCTGATCAACGAGTACGCCGGGTCGGGCGGTCTCGCACCCCGGCTGGCGGCTCGCCCGATCACGAAATACGAGCGCCGCGGCCTGGCCGCCGGCCGGAGGGTATTCGACCTCACCTATCACCGCCGGCCCGGTGCCGAGCGCCCCGCGTCCGCCGGGGGGCCCGCATGACCGCCCGCTGGCGGCTCGACGTCGCCTATGACGGGACCGGCTTCTCCGGCTGGGCCACCCAGCCCGGACTGCGCACGGTGCAGGGCGTGCTCGAGGAATGGATCCGCCAGGTCCTGCGTCTGCGCAACCCGGTGCAGGTGGTCTGCGCGGGCCGCACCGATGCGGGGGTGCACGCCCGCGGCCAGGTCGTCCACGTCGACCTGCCCACCGATGCCCCGGTCGAGACCCTCGAACGGCGGCTGCGCCGTGTCCTCCCACCCGACGTGGTCGTCCTCGGCGTACGCCCGGCACCCGACGGCTTCGACGCCCGTTTCGCCGCGATCTGGCGGCGCTATGTCTATCGCCTCAACGACGGCGCCGCGCCAATGGATCCGCTGCTGCGCGGCCATATCGTCCGGCTCCGCGGCCCAGTCGATGTCGAGGCGATGAATGCCGCGGCCGACCTGCTGATCGGGCTCAAGGACTTCGCGGCGTTCTGCCGCCGCCACGACGGCGCGACCACGATCCGCACCCTGCTGGAGCTGCACGCGGAACGCGACCATCGCGGCGATATCGCCTACACGGTGAAGGCCGACGCCTTCTGCCACTCGATGGTCCGCTCGCTCATGGGCGCTCTGACCGCGATCGGGGCCGGCAAGCGCGACCGCGCCTGGCTCGCCGACGTGCTCACCTCGCCCACCCGGCATTCGGCGATCAACGTG
This sequence comes from Propionibacteriaceae bacterium, assembly GCA_030544185.1. The sequence continues at coordinate 13,748 of JAUNRO010000038.1, forward strand.
ATGCCGGCGCACGGGCTGTGCCTGGAGGAGGTCGGCTATCCTCCGGACTCCGGGTTGGCCGCCCGAGCCGGCCAGGCCAGGTCGAAGCGGGAGGTCGATGAACTGTGAGCCACTACTTCCACACCCCCGACGACGGCGGCCGCCGCCGCACGATCCGGGCCCGGATCTGGGATGTCGACTATGAGTTCGCCACCGCTCCCGGGGTGTTCTCCGCCGACGGGCTCGACCTCGGCACCTCGGTTCTGCTGCGCGAATCCTGGCCGCCCGACGAGGCGACCCGGCTCCTCGACCTCGGCTGCGGATGGGGCCCGATCGCGGTCGCCCTGGCCGCCGAATGCCCGCAGGCGATCATCGATGCCGTCGACACCAACGCGCTCGCGCTCGCGCTGACTGCCGCGAACGCGCGGGCCGCTGGCGTCGGCGACCGTGTGCGTAGGCTCCTGCCCGCCGACGCCGACGCCGGCGCCCGCTATGACGAGATCTGGTC
>JAUNRO010000039.1:0-2917 GCA_030544185.1 Propionibacteriaceae bacterium
GGCCGCAGCAGGCGATGAAGTGGTGCGCGGACAGCAGCCCGTCGGTGGTCGTCACGCGCAGGCCGTTGGTGAGCCTCCGCAATGCCGTGACCGCCACCCCGAGGCGCACCTCGCCGCCGAACTTCTCGATCGCCCGCGCCAGCGCCGCGCAGACCGCGGGGAAGTCGATGATCCCCGTCGAGGCGACCCGCAGCGCGGCGACGCAGGCGACCTCGGGCTCGAACTCGCGCGCCTCGGCGGCGCTCAGCAGCCTGGTCGGCAGCCCCTGCGCCTTGCCCCGGTGCTGCAGTTCCTCCAGTCGCGGGATCTCCGCCTCGCGCGTGGCGACGATGAGCTTCCCGCACACGTCGACCGCGACCCCGTGGGCCCGCGCGAACTCGACGATGGACGCAGCCCCAGCCCGGCCGAGTGTCGAGCGGAGGCTGCCGGGCGGATAGGACACGCCCGAGTGGATCACGCCCATGCTGCGGCCGCTCTGGTGCGCGGCGACACTGTCCTCCTTGTCGACCACCGTCACCCGATAGCCGCGGCGGGCGACCTCATATGCTGTGGCCAACCCGATGATGCCCGCGCCGGCGACAACGATGTGGCTGCCCATGCCTTCCATCATCGCCCATCCCCTGGAGGTCCGCATGGTCCCCGATGCCAACCTGGCCTGGCTGTTCACCGAGGTGCCGTGGCCCGAGCGGTTCGCCGCGGCCGCCGCGGCCGGGTTCGTCGGCGTGGAGATGCCGTGGCCGCCGCTGCCACCGGGCGAGGTCGCGCAATTGCTGGCAGAGCACGAGCTCGCCTCCGTCTTGGTCAACGTGCCCGTCGGCGAGGGTGAATTCGCGTTCGGATGGGCCTGCCGGCCCGATGGCGAGGACGAGTTCCGGCGGTCGTTCCTGGCGGCGCAGGAATATGCCGAGTTGACCGGCACGCGCTTCATCCATGTGCTCGCGGGGCTGTGCCCGCCGGGGCTGGACCCCGCCGAGGCCTACGCCACCTATCACGAGAACCTGGTCTGGGCCCTGGACCAGCTGACCACCGACGGACCGACGCTGGTGGTCGAGGCGATCAACCGTCGCGATAACCCCCACTTCCTGCTGGCCGGGCTCGCCGACGCCGCGCGGCTCGTCCGCTCGATCGAGAGCCCGCGGCTGCGGCTGCTGTTCGACACCTTCCACTGCGGGGTCGAACTGCTGGGGGCGGGTGGGGACGAGACCGAGGCCGAGGTCGCGGCCACCGTCGCCACCTTGTTCGCGGAGGTGAGCGATATCGCCGGCCATATCCAGCTCGGTGACGCGCCGGGGCGCACCGAGCCCGGCTCGGGCGAGATCGATTTCGACGAGTTCTTCACCACGCTGCGGGATCTGGACTGGGCCGGTTATGTCGGCGGCGAATACCGGCCACTGGCCGCGACGCAGGCCAGCCTCGGCTGGCGCGGGGCCCTCGTCGCGGCCGAAGCCGGCGACCTGAAAGGCTGAGCCCATGACCGGATTCACCCACGCCATCGTGGCGACCCCTCGCCTGGACATGAACGTCTGGACCTCCGGGCCCGACGACGGCATCCCCGTGCTGCTCGTCCACGGCAACCTCTCCTCGGGCGGGTTCTGGAAATACGTCGCGGCGGAGCTGCCCGGCGATGTCCGGGTGATCGCGCCGGACCTGCGCGGTTATGGCCGCACCGATCCCAAGCCGATCGATGCCACCCAGGGGTTGCGCGAGTTCAGCGACGACGTGCACGGACTGCTCGAGACCCTCGGGATCGCCGGCCGGCCGGTCACCGCGGCCGGCTGGTCGATGGGCGCGGGCGTGCTGCAGCAGCTGCTCATCGACCACCCCGCCGATCTGGGCGGGCTCGTCTTCATCGCGCCCCTGTCGCCGTTCGGCTTCGGCGCGACGGTCGATGCGAAGGGCACTCCGGCGTACGCCGATTTCGCCGGCAGCGGTGCCGGCGGCGCCAACCCGGAGTTCGTGCGCCGGCTCGCGGCGAAGGATGCGACCGATCTGATGCCGCTGACCAGCCCGCGGGTGTTGCTGCGGACCTATTTCGGCGCGGAGGGAAATGCGGGCGCCATCGATGAGGACTTCCTGGTCGACGAGATGCTGCAGATCGCGATCAGCGACGAGTGCTATCCCGGGAATGCCACGCCGTCGATGAATTGGCCGCTGGTCGGCCCCGGGGACAAGGGCGCGAACAATGCGATGTCGCCCAAGTATTTCGATGCCTCCGCCATGGTCGATGTCGCCCGGAAGCCACCGATCACGTGGATCTTCGGCAGTGCCGATCAGATCTCGTCGAACCGCTCGATGTTCGACTTCGGGACGCTGGGGATGATGGGCGTGGTGCCGGGCTGGCCGGGCCCGGACGTCTTCCCGCCGCAGCCGATGGAGGATCAGATGCGGTTCGTGCTGAAGGAGTACGCCCAGCGCGGCGGTCAGGTGCGGGAGGTGCCGCTCGAGGGCGTCGGGCACGGAATACCGCTCGCGGTCCCGGGGCAGGTGGCGCAGGAGATCGAGGCCGTGCTGGTCCGGTGACGCCGATGCCACCCGCGAGTGAGCGAGGCCGCGACGAGACCGGGCGGGCGCGCCAGCAACGCCCGCGCGATGCCCTGGGCCGGCCGTTGCCGTTCGGGGCCGGGGGGGTGGAGCCGGTGCCGGAGGAGGCGCTGCCCCCACGCGAGGCCCTGGCGTACGCCCGGGAGTTGCTGGACCAGGGCCGGCCCTTCGGCGCGCACGAGGTGCTGGAGGCCCGGTGGAAGGCGGGCCCGGGCGCCGAGCGGGACTTCTGGCAGGGCCTGGCGCAGCTGTGCGTGGCGCTCACCCACCACCTGCGCGGCAACGCGACCGGAGCGCAGGCGCTGTTCGCCCGCGCCGAGGCGCGGCTCGGGGGCTATCGCGGGCAGACCCACGGTGTCGACCTCGACGCTGCCAT
>JAUNRO010000039.1:2927-14200 GCA_030544185.1 Propionibacteriaceae bacterium
ATCGCGTGTGCTCGGGACCAGCTGACCGCTTAGGGGCCAGGGTCAGGAGATCGCTGGCTCGTCGCGCCACCGCTGTCCGCTGTGATGCTGGTGGGCGAGCATGCGGAGGGCATTGAGATAGGCCCCGCCGAGCACGGTGCCGATCACCGCCGCGGTCACGGTCGCGGCCAGGTCCGGGCGTTGGGCGATGGAATCGATATCGGCGCGGGCGATCGCGTCGGCATGGTCCGCGTAGTCCGGCCAGTCGCGCAGGAGGTCCGCCCCGATGGACCGGCGCGCGGAGATGAACAACGCCCGGGCCTGCCGCGCGGCGGCGCTCTCGGGCCAGACCTGCCAGCCGGTCCGGTTCATCAGCTCCGCATAGCGCTCGTTGGCCCATTCCATTTCGGCCGCGTCGGCGTCAAGGTCCGCTGCGTCCCCGACCACGGCCTGCTGGGCGGTGGCGAGCGCGGCCATCGGGCTCTCGCCGATGGCCTGGAGCACGGCCCTGGTTTGGCTGACGCTCAGCCCACCGACGTCGATGAGCGCGCGGACGAGCCGCAACCGCCGCACATGCTCGGCCGAGTAGCGGGCCTGATTGGGGCTGGTGCGTTCCCCCGGTGGCAGCAGGCCTTCGCGGAGATAGAACTTGATGGTCGCGACCGCCAGCCCCGATTCCCGGCTCAACTCCGCCATCCGCATGCTGTTCCGCCCCCTTGTTCCCTCGGATGGATAAGCTTACTATCTATCTATGGAGAGTGTCGTTATCCATCTGCGGCCGAGGGGAAGAGGGACACGATGACCGACGAGCAGCTGCGCATCGGCGACCAGGAACGCGATCAGACAGCCGGCGCGCTCACCGAGCACTTCGCCGCCGGCCGGCTGACCCGCGAGGAGCTCGACCATCGGACCGGGGTGGTCCTGAGAGCCCGCACGGTCCTCGATCTCCGGGAGGTGCTGGCCGACCTGCCCCGACTGGACCGACCAGCGCCGGCTCCAGCCCCCACGACCGCACCCGCTGACACCGACATCGCCCGCAAGGCCCGGAACCTGTGGCGCGCGGTGGGCCTGGCGCCGTGGGCGCTGTTCGCGGTGGTCTTCATCGGCATCTGGGCGCTCACCGGCGCGGGCTACTTCTGGCCGGTCTGGCCGATCATGGGGTGGGGCATCGGCGTGGTGACGACGGGCATGCTCGCGCACAGGGCCCCGGCGCGCTATCTGGAGCGCCAGGCAGCCAGGCGCCACCCCCTGGCGCACTGAGCCGATGAGGTCAGGCCGAGGTCCCCGGCTCGAGCCGCGCGCCGGGGACCAGTGCCGCCCCACCACTGATCACGGCGTCGCGGCCGACCAGGACGATCGATTCCGGACCGAGCGGCCCCGCGGCATGGAGTGACCCGATGCTCGCGCCCCGCCCGATCTCGGCCCCGCTGTCGACGACGGAACTCGCCAGGCGCGCGCCCGAGCGCACGATCACGTCCTCCAGCAGCACGCAATCCGCCACGACCGCGCCCGCCTCGACCCGCACCCTGGGGCCGAGGACACTGTCGCGGACGGTCCCCCGGATCGTCGAGTGCGGGCCGATCATCGAGCGCCGCACCTCGGCATCGGAGTCGATCAGCGCGGGCGGCCCGTCGATCGGGTGGGTGAGCACGGGCCGGTCGGGGTGGCCGAAGACATCGACCCGGCCGCGGAGGAGATCGCGGTGGGCCTGGAGATAGGCCTCGGGCCGCCCGACATCCTTCCAATAGCCCAGCATCGGCACGGCGTGGGTCCGGCCGCGCTCGATCATCCGCGGCAGCAGATAATCCGCGAAGTCGCCGAGCCCCGTGTCCGCATCGTCTTCGCAGTCGTCGAACTCCCGCCGCAGCCGCTCCAGCTCGTCGAGCAGGACCTCGGCCGCATAGACCGTGACCTCGGTGTGCACCTGGCTGCACGAGGGCCGGTCGGGCTTGTTCTGCAGTCCCGTCACCCGGCCTGAGCGGTCGGCCTCGATGAGCACGTTGTGCTGCGCCTCCTGCGGGCCGGCCTCGGCGGTGAGGACCGTGCACTCGGCCTCGCGCTCCACGTGCTCCGCGATGAGGGCGCTCAGGTCGGGGGCCATCACGCTGTCGCAGCTCAGGACCAGGATCAGGTCGGGGGCGAGGGCGCTGATGTTGTTGCGCAGCCGATAGAGCGCGTCGGCGTTGCCGCGGGCGAAGCCGTCCTGATCCGCCGATCCCGAGCCCTGCTCCGGTCCCAGTGCGCGGAACCCGCCGCGCGTGCGGTCGAGATCCCAGGGGCGGCCGCCGGCGAGATAGGGATCGAGGGAGCTCGCCTGATACTGCACGGATACCCAGATGTCATCCAGCGCCGCGTGGGTCGTCGCCGACAGCGCGAAGTCCACGAGCCGATAGGTGCCCGCGAACGGCAGGGCTGGTTTCGCCCGCTCCCGGGTGAGGACGTCCATGCGGCTGCCAGCGCCGCCGGCCTGCAGAATCGCCAGCACGCGCTGGCGGGGGTGGGATGGGGGCATGTGCACACGGTACGCCGTTGTCACCACTCGGGTCGCACGGCTTTCGGTTCGGCGGGTGGGACGGCGGCGAGGAGTTCGGTGGTGTATGCCGACGCCGGCGCGGCGAAGAGTTCGGTCCCGGGCCGGTATTCCTGTGTCCGGCCGTCGCGGAGCACCAGCACGTCGTGACACATCTGCTGGACGACCGCGAGGTCGTGGGCGATGAACAAATAGGTCAGGCCCAGGTCCTGCTGCAGTCCGGCGAGCAGATCAAGCACCCGGGCCTGGATGGACACATCGAGTGCGGAGGTCGACTCGTCGAGGATCAGCACCGCCGGATCGAGCGCGAGCGCCCGGGCGATCGACACCCGCTGGCGCTGGCCGCCGGAGAGCTCATGGGGGTGCCGCTCGGCGTACTCATCACCCAGGTCCACCAGGTCCAGCAGCTCCAGGACCCTGGCGCGGCGCCCGGCGGGGCCGTCGGCCAGGCCGTGGACGCGCAGCGGCTCATCAATGATATCGCGCACGCGGCTGCGCGGGTCCAGCGAGGCGAACGGATCCTGGAACACCATCGCCACTTTCTGCCGCACCCGCCGGCGCTGGGAGGCGGGGACCCGCAACAGGTCCACCTCGCGGCCGGACCCTTCGGCGTGCAGAAAGGCCGAGCCCGCCGCGGGCTTCACCAGCCCCGTGAGTGCGTTGGCGATCGTCGATTTCCCCGAGCCCGACTGCCCGACGAGCCCCAGGGTCTGCCCGCGGCGGACGGTGAACGACACATCGTCCACCGCCGTCACCGTGCGCCCGCGCGGGGCGCGGAAGGTGACGCTCAGGCCCTCGACCACGAGCACCGGCGCGCCGTCGCCGGGAGGGGCGGGATGCAACTTGCCGAGGGCGGGACGGGCGGCGAGGAGTTCTTGGGTGTAGGCCGAGGTGGGTTCGGAATAGAGCGACCGCGCGGGCGCCTGTTCGACGACGCGGCCCTCGCGCAGGACGGTCACGGTGTCGGCGACCCGACCGATCACCCCGAGGTCGTGGCTGATCCACACGACCGCGGTGCCGGTGCGCTGCTGCAGGTCCTGCACGAGCTCGACCACCTGCTTCTGGGTCGTCACGTCGAGCGCGGTCGTCGGCTCGTCAGCGATCAGCAGCTGCGGATCGCAGGCCAGCGCGATCGCGATCATCACCCGCTGGCGCTGGCCGCCGGAGAGCTGATGGGGGTATGCCCGCAATTTCGATTCGGGATCCGGCAGGCCGACGGCCTCGATCAGCTCCTGGGCCCGGGCGACGGCGCGGCGGCGCGTCAGCGGGGTGTGCGCCTCGAGGCTCTCGGTGATCTGGCGCTCGACGGTCAGCAGGGGGTTCAGCGAGGTCGACGGGTCCTGGAACACGAACCCGACCTGCGAGCCGTGCACCTGTCGCAACACCCCGGCGCCGGCGCCGACGAGCTCGGCCGCCCCGAGGAGGCTGGAGCCGATCACCCGCGCGCCGGGTGCATCCAGCAGGCCGGTCGCGGCGAGCACGGTCATCGACTTGCCGGAGCCGGACTCGCCGACCAGGCCAAGGGTCTGGCCAGGTTCGACGGTGAACGAGACGTCTTGGACGATGTGGCGGCGGCCGATGTGCACGTTGAGGTCGCGCACGCTCAGCACCGGGGTGGTCGTGGTGGTCCTGGTCGCGCTCATCGGCGGATCCTCGTCTCCATGAGGCTGCGCTGGCGCGGGTCGATGACATCGCGCAGCCCGTCGCCGAGCAGGTTGAACCCGAGGACGGTGACGAAGATCGCCGCCCCGGGGAACACGCTCATCCACCAGGACTGGAAGAGATAGGCCTGGGCATCGAAGATCATCCGGCCCCAGGACGGCTGGGGCGGCTGGATCCCGAGGCCCAGGAAGGACAAGGTCGCCTCGGACAAGATGGCGAACGCCAGCGACACCGAGGTCTGGACCACGATCGGGCCCGAGATGTTCGGCAGCACCCGCCGCAGCAGGATGAACCCGTGCCCGGTGCCCATCGTCCGGGAGACCTGGACGAACGGCTCCACGCTCACCGACAGGGTGCTCGCCCGGGACACCCGGGCGAAGATCGGCGTATAGACCACGCCCACCGCCACGGTTGTCGTCCACAGCCCGGGGCCGAGGATCGCGATGATCGCGAGCGCCAGCAGGACGACGGGGAACGCGAACAGGACGTCCACCAGGCGCATCAGCACGGTGTCGACGATGCCGCCGATATAGCCGGCGACCACGCCGATCGTCACCCCCACCGTGAGCGAGAACGCCACCGACAGCAGGGCCACCTGCATCGACACCCGCGTCCCGGCGAGCACGCGGGAGAAGATGTCGCGGCCGAGCTCGTCGGTGCCGAACCAGTGCTGGCCCGACGGGGGCTGCAGGGCGCGGGAGACGTCGGTGGCATTGATGCCATAGGGCGCGAGGGCCGGCCCGGCGAGGGCGGCGACCAGCACCACGAGCAGGACGACGACCGCGGCCACCGTCACCGGGTTGTGGGCGAGGATCCGCCACCAGGGGAGTCTGCGTTCGCTCACCGCCGCCTCCTCAGCCGACCCGGATGCGGGGATCGACCAGGGCACTGAGCAGATCGACGGTGAAGTTGATCCACAAGAACAGCGCCGCGATGAACAGGATCGCACCCTGAATGACCGGATAGTCGCGGGCGTTGACGGCATCGAGCACGAGGCGGCCGAGCCCGGGCCAGGCGAACACCGCCTCGACCACGATCAGCCCGGACATGATCGTCGCCATCTGGATGCCGGTGATCGTGAGGATCGGCAGGGTCGCATTGCGCAGCACGTGGCGGCGCAGCACGACCGGTGCCGCGAGGCCCTTGCTGCGCGCGGTCCGGACATGCCCGGCCGCGGCAACATCGAGCACCGCCGCGCGGACATATCGAGTCAGGATCGCCGCCGCGACCAGCGCCGCCGTCGCCGCGGGGAGGATCACACTGCGCGCCCAGCCCGCCGGATTGTCGGTCAGCGCGACATAGCCCGACGAGGGCAGCAGGCCGAGGTTGGCCGAGAACACCAAGATGAGCAGCACGCCCAGCCAGAAGTCGGGAATCGAGACGCCGAACTGGCTGGTCACCCGCACCGCGGCATCGGCCGGACGGCCCTCGCGCGATGCCGCCCAGGTGCCGGCGGGAATGGCGATCAACAGCGCGACCACGACCGCGGTCACCCCGAGCGACAGCGACGCCGGCAGGCGCTCCAGCAGCAGGACCGTCACCGGTTGGCCACTGCGGAAGCTGACGCCCAGGTCGCCGGTGACCACACCGCCGAGATAGCTGAAGAACTGCTCCACCGGCGGCCGGTCCAGCCCGGACGCGGTCCGCAGCGCCTGATAGGCCTCCTCGGTATAACGGGTGCCCAGCGCGATCCGCACCGGATCGCCGGGCACCAGCTGCAGCATCAGGAACACCACGACCATCACGCCGAACAGCACCACCAGCGAATAGCCGATGCGCCGCAACGTGAAGGCGGCCAGGGGATGGCGCAGGAAGGCCGGCATCAGCCCTGCAGGCCTGCCTCGCGGAACCGGATCGCGGCATCGGTGCGGGTCTCATAACCGCTCACGTCGTTGCGCCAGGCCTGCAGCACCGCCGGGTTGTAGAGATAGATATAGCTGCACTCGTCCGCGATGAGCCGGGCGGCCTCGCCATAGATCTCCGTGCGGCGTGCGGGGTCGGTCTCGGCCGCGCCCTCCTCGAGGAGCTGGTCGACGCGCGGGTTGGCGTACCCCTGATGGTTGCTCGACCCCTGCGAGTGATGCTGGTTGTAATAGAAGTCGTTCGGGTCGATATTGCCCAGCCAGCCCATCATCAGCAGATCCCACTCGCCCGCGGCCTGGCGGTCCAGCCAGGTCGCGAAGTCGACGGTCTCGATCTGCACCTGGAAGCCCAGCGGATCGAGCACGTCCGCGAGGATCTGGCCGACCGAGACGGTCTCGGGATATTCGCCGGTCGCCAGGAACCGGATCGAACCGCCCTCGACCCCGGCGGTGTTCAGCAGTTCGCGGGCCCGCTCGACATCGGTGGTGAACGGCGCGTGCTCGACGAACCAGGTGCTCTCGCGCGGGATCGCGAGCTGGTTCTCGACCGCGGTCCCGAAGCTGACGGCCTGGACGATCGCGGCGCGATCGATGGCGTACGCGATGGCCTGGCGCGCCTCGACCCGGCCCCAGGGCTCGTTGGCCTGGTTCATCGTGATGTACCAGTAATCCGACGACGGCACATTGCCGACCGTCACGTTCCCGTTGGCCTCCAGCGGCTGGAGCTGCTGTGGCTCGAACGAATCGGTCCAGTGGATCTCACCGTTGGTGAGCGCGGTCTGCGCGGTATTGCCCTCGCTGATGAAGCGGAAGGTGACCCCGCCCAGCTCCGGGGCGCCACCCCAGAAGTCCGGGTTGGCCTCGAGTGCGATCGACTCGCCCGCGGCATAGTTCTGCACCTTGAACGGGCCCGTGCCGATCGGGTTGCGGGTGATGTCGCCGCTCTCGACGTTGGCACGGTTGACGATCGCCATGCCCTTGTAGCCGCCCAGGCTCGCCAGGAGGTTCGCCGCCGGCTGGTTCACGGTGATCACGACCGTCGTCGGATCCGGGGCCTCGATCGACTCGACCGCGGTCAGCCGATAGGCATTGCCGAGTTCCTCGTCGATGATCCGGCGCAGCGAATAGACGACGTCCTCGGCGGAGAAGTCCGAGCCATCGTGCCACTGCACGCCCTCGCGGATCTTGAAGGTCCAGGTCAGATCGTCCTCGCTGGTCTCCCAGGACTCGGCGAGCGCCGGCTGCATCTCCAGCTCGTCATCGGGCTCAACCAGCGTGTCGAAGACGTTCTCGAGGACCTGGAAGGAGAAGTAGGCCGTGGTCTTGTGCGGGTCGAGCTGGTCCGGCTCACCCGCGATCGCAGCGGTCAGGACCGCGCCATCGGCGCCACCGCCCTGGCCGCCCCCGCCGTCGAGATCGACCCCCTCACCGGTGGAACAGGCGACGGTGCCGACGGTGAAACCGGCGACGCCCAGCGCGGCGACGGACTGGAGCAGAGTGCGGCGAGACAGCATCGTGGGAGGTCCGATCCTCGGGAGTTGCGTTCACGTCACCTTATAGCGACTTATCTTTCCGGATTGATCCGGTCGAGGATCTCGGCGGCCAGCGCTGCCGGTTCCTTCTCTGGGAGCCAGTGATCGGCGGGGAGTTCGGCGAACCGATAATCGCCGGTGCAATAGGCGGCGGTCGCCTCCGCAGCAGCGCGGCCGAGATAGGCGTCGCGGCTGCCCCAGACATAGGTGGTGGGGCGGGAGACCCTGGTGTCGGCGGCGTACGCCCCGGGGGGCCGGCGGGTGAACAGCGCGCGATAGGCCGCGATGGCAGAGCGCAGGGCATCGGGGCGGCGGAGCCAGTCGATGTAGGCCTGTTCGTGTTCCGCGGGCAGGCCGAGGCCCTTCAGGCCCTGGCGGGCGATGCCCCAGCCGAGGAGGGCCTCGGGCAGGACGGGCACCTGCATTGCCAGCATGTACCAGCTCTTGAGCCCCTGGCCCGACCGCAGCACCGCCCGTTGGAGCGCCGCCGGATGGGGTGTGGACACGGCGGTCAGCGTCCGGACGCGGTCGGGGTGTTGCATGGCGAGCTGCCAGGCGATGCCCCCGCCCCAGTCGTGGCCGACGATATGGGCGGAGTCGAGCCCGGCCTGGTTGAGGAGGGCGATCGTGTCGGACACCAGCCGCTCGATCCGATAGGGGCGCCGGCCGGCCGGCATCGCGCCGGGGGTGAAGCCGCGGAGCGCCGGGGCCAGGCAGCGTATGCCCGCGGCCGTCAGCCGTGGCGTCACGCTCGACCAGGAGCGGAAGGTCTGGGGGAAGCCATGCAGGAGGATCGCGTGCTCGGGCGCGTCCTGAGGCCCGGAGTCCTCCACCGCGAAGGTCAATCCCTCGTTGTCGAAGTGATCCATGGGCGGCCTCCTCGGAGTCTTGTCCTTCGAAAGATATCACTCCACAGCCGTGGAGTCGCCAGCTAGGCTGGTGGGCGAGGATGCGGACGAGGGGGTGCGCCATGCCGGTGGTGGAGCTGAAGTCGGGACCGGTGGCCTATGCAGACACCGGAGGGCAGGGGCCGGTGATCGTGCTGTGTCACGGGCTGCCGATGGATCACCGAGCGTGGCGCAAGGTCGCGCCTTTGCTGGGTGAGTTCCGCGTGATCATGCCGACACTCCCGATCGGTGGGCACCGGTTGCCGATGCGGGCGGATGCCGAGCTGGGCCAGCTCGGGGTGGCGCGGATCCTGGGGGACTTCCTCGATGCGCTCGAGGTGTCTGAGGTGACCCTGGTGCTCAACGATTGGGGTGGCGGTCAATATCTGATCAACCAAGGCCGGGCCGAACGGGTCGGGCGACTGGTGCTGGCTGCCTGTGAGGCGTTCGACAACTTCCCGCCCGGGCCTGCGAAGATCCTTGGCGTTGCGGCGAGCGTCCCCGGCGGCCTGTGGCTCGTGCTGCAGGGCATGAGGCTGCGACCACTGCGCCGGATGCGCGGCGGATATGGCGGGATGTCGGTCGTGGGAATTCCCGATGACCTGCTCCGGGACTGGTTCCTCCCAGCGCAGGAGAGTGCGGAGATCCGGCGCGACTTCGCCAAGTTCGCCGCCGGCAATCCGACCCGGGCGCAACAGCTCACGCTGGCCGAGGGCTGGTCGGAGTTCCGGCGCCCGGTCCTGGTTGTCTGGGCCGATCGTGACCCGTTGATGCCGGCCGAGCATGGCCCGAGGCTCGCGAGTCTCTATCCCGACGCCCGCCTCGAGGTGCTGGAGAATTGCTCGACGCTGGTCGGTGAGGACCAGCCCGAGCGGTTCGCGCAGATCCTTGCGGATTTCGTGCGGGCCTGACTCGTCCTCGCCGGGAGGATTGACTGTTGACTAGATTGAAACAGATGATCGATAATCGAAGGCATGTCGACGTCGGTTCTGGAGGAGCTGGCGTCCCGTGTTCGAGCCATGGAGGGACGAACACCGGACGCTCGTGCGGTGCTGCCCGTGCTCCCCGCACTGAAACCCCTGCTGCCCAGGGGTCTGCAGGGCGGGAGCTGTTATGTGGTCGGTGGTTCGCTGGGTGTGGCCACCGCGCTCCTGGCTGAGGCCTCGGCTGCGGGGGAGTGGTCCGCGGTGGTCGGCGTGCCGGAGTTCGGTGCGGAGGCCGCGGCCGCGCAGGGGGTCGATCTCGCTCGCACGCTGCTCGTCCCCGATCCACGCGACGAGTGGCTCACCGTGGTCGCCACCCTGGTCGACGTGCTGCCGATCGTGCTCGCCCGCCCACCAGGTCGCCTGGCGCCCAAGGAGATCACCCGGCTGGAGGCCAGGGTCCGCGACCAGTCCTGTGTGTTCGTGGTGCTGCAGGACGGCCCGGTGCGGTGGCCGCGCGCTGCCGCCGCGCTCGAGGTGGGCCCGTCCCAGTGGTCGGGGCTCGCCGCTGGCCGGGGCGTGCTCGCCGAGCGCCGGCTCCCGGTCCGGCTCACCGAGCGCTCCGGGCGTGCCCGGGAGATCGTCCTCCATCAGCGCGCCGGTTCCTTCGTCTGCGCTGCGGAATCCGCGCCACGTCTTCGCGCGGTCGGCTGATGCGCACCCTGGCGCTGTGGTGCCCGGACTGGCCGGTGCACGCAATCCGGCAGACCGCGCTCGGGGCGACGCTGCCGGTCGCCGCTCCCTTGGCGGTGGTGGCCACCGGGTCGGTGTACGCCTGTTCGGCCGAGGCCCGCGCCTGCGGCGTACGCCGCGGGCTGCGGCTGCGCGACGCCCAGGCCCGCTGCCCGGAGTTGGTGACCCTCGACCACGACCCGGGGCTGGACCAGCGGGCCTTTGAGCCGGTGCTCGCTCTCGTGGAGGAGACGGTGCCGCAGGTCCAGTCGGTGCGACCGGGCCTGTGTGTGATGCGGATCCGCGGGGCCGCCCGCTATCTGGGCGGGGAGCCCGAGGTCGCCGCTGTCCTCGCGGAACAACTCGCTCACTTCGGGATCCCTGAGACCCGGTTCGGGGTCGCGGACGGGCTCTTCGCCGCCCAGCAGGCAGCTCGCCGCGCCGATGCCGGTGAGTGCACAGTGATCGCCGAGGGCGGCGACCGCGCGTTCCTCGCCGACTTGCCCATCACGACACTGGAGCAACCCGAGCTCACCGATCTTTTGCACCGACTCGGCATCCGCACCCTCGGCGACTTCGCCGAACTGTCCGAACGGGACGTGGCCAACCGGTTCGGTCCAGCGGGGGCAGCGGCGCATCGACTGGCCGGTGGCCGCGACCGGCGCACCGTCTCCGCGCGCATCCCGCCCCGCGACTTCGAACGCTCCCGCTCGTTCGAACCGCCGCTGACCCGGATCGACGAGGTCGCGTTCAGCCTCCGGGCCACGGCGGATGCGTTCATCGCCGATCTGGCCGAGGCCCAGCTGGTCTGCACGAGCCTGTGGGTGGCGATCCACGACGAGACCGGTCACGTGGGGGAGCGGCTGTGGCGGCACCCGCGGTGGTTCCGGGCTGCCGATGTCATCGACCGCGTCCGCTGGCAGCTCACCAGGGACGGCAGCCACGCGGGGGTGGGGACGGTCCGGATCGTTCCCGAGAACCTTGCCGCCGCCGGCAACTTCGCCGACACGCTCTGGGGTGGGGGCTCCGACGACCGCATCCAGCGTGCGGTGTCGCGGCTGCAGGGCAGCCTGGGCCGGGAGGCGGTCGTCTCGGTCGTGCTCAGCGGCGGCCGCTCGCCGGCGGACCGGCAGGCCCCGGTGCCGTGGGGTGATCCCGTGACCGCC
>JAUNRO010000040.1:0-9003 GCA_030544185.1 Propionibacteriaceae bacterium
GCCGGCTGCGGTGCCGAGGGCCAGGCCCGGCGATTCGGGGTCCAGCGTGGTCAGGCACAGCACCTGCTCCCCACGCTCGAGGGTGATCAGATCGCCAAGCCGGCTCCCGCCGCTGAGGTTCGGTGCATTGGCCGTCAACGGCACCGTCGGCAGGTCGAGGGCGTTGACCCGGATCAACCGGCCGGCGGAGGTGATCACACCGAAGTCGCCACGCGCGGTCCCGCGGATCACCGAGCGCAGCACGTCATGCTTGGCCCGGGGGCCTCGGTCGGGGAGCGGGGACTCGGTGTCGATCCGGGCCACGAGCCCGGTCGCCGACAACAGCAGCCAGGCCGGTGCGTCGGCGATCTCCAGGGGCCCGGTCGCCGCCGTGGAGGTCTCCTGGCCCGAGGACTCGAGCAGGACGGTCCGCCGGGGCGTGCCGAATCGCTTCGCCACATCCGCCAACTCGTCGTTGACCACCGCGCGCAGCTTGTCGTCGTTGTCGATGATCTCGTTGAGCGCGGCGATCCGCTCCTGCAGCTCATCGCGCTCGGCGTCCAACTCGATCCGCGAAAATTTCGTGAGCCGCCGCAGCTGCATGTCCAGGATGTAGGTCGCCTGCACCTCGGTCAGCTCGAACACCTCGATCAGCTTCGCGCGCGCGGCCGCGGCGTCGTCGGAGCCGCGGATGATCGCGATCACGTCGTCGATGTCGAGGATCGCGATCAACAGGCCTTCGACGAGGTGCAGCCGGTCGGCGGCGCGATTGCGGTTGAACGTCGTGCGCCGCAGGGTCACCTGCAGGCGATGGTCCAGATAGACCGTGAGCATCTCGTGCAGCGTCAGCGTCCGCGGCTGACCCTCCACCAGCGCGACCGAGTTGATCGAGAACGAATCCTCCAGCTTCGTCAGCCGATAGAGCTGCTCCAGCACCGCCTCGGGGTTGAATCCGTTCTTGACCTCGATGACGAGCCGGGTGCCCGAGGTGAGGTCCGCGAGATCCTTCACATCGGCGATGCCGCTGAGCTTCTTCGTCTGCACGAGCTTCTTGATCTGCTCGATCACCTTCTCGGTGCCCACCAGATAGGGCAGCTCGGTCACCACGATGCCGGTCCGCCGCGGGGTGACCTTCTCGATCCGGGCGGTCGCGCGGATCTTGAACGAGCCCTTGCCCGTGGCGTACGCATCGGCGATCCCGCCGAGACCCACGATCCGGCCGCCGGTCGGCAGATCGGGGCCGGGGATGAACTTCATCAACGTGTCGAGTGTGGCGCTCGGGTGCTTGAGCAGGTGCCGCAGCGCCTGGACGACCTCGATCAGGTTGTGCGGCGCGATGTTCGTCGCCATGCCGACCGCGATGCCGGTGGTGCCGTTGACCAACAGATTCGGGAACGCCGCGGGCAGCACGACCGGCTCGGACTCCTTGCCGTCATAGTTCGGCTTGAAGTCGACCGTGTCCTGGTCGAGCTCATCGGTCATCGCCAGCGCCGGATGATCCATCCGGCATTCGGTATATCGCATCGCCGCCGGCCCCGCATCCGGCGAGCCGAAATTGCCGTGCCCGTCGATCAGCGGCAGCCGCATCGTCCAGTCCTGGGCAAGGCGGACCAGGGCGTCATAGATCGCGCCGTCACCGTGCGGGTGATAGAGACCCATGACCTGGCCGACGACCCGGGCGCACTTCACGTGGGCGCGGTCGGGGCGCAGGTTCATCTCGTCCATCGAGAACAGGATCCGCCGCTGGACCGGCTTCAGCCCGTCGCGCGCGTCCGGGAGCGCACGGGAATAGATGACCGAATAGGCGTACTCCAAAAAGGACGCCTGCATCTCCGAAGAGACATCGACATCGACGATCCGCTCGGTGAAATCGTCGTCGGTCACGTCCGCTTGCTTGCGCGCCATAACTTGCCGGCCACACTCCTTGAGTCGCTGCAGCGGTCATTGTCGCACGCAATTTCGGGCGTACGCCGCAGCGGCGCGGCTCCGGAACAGCTCAGGACTGCGCCGGCTCGCGGTCCGACAGCTCCCCGTTCAGCGCCCGGCGCAACAGCGGCTCCAGCCCGAACCCGTCGCCGGCCCGGACCTCGGGGACCACCGTGAGCTCGTCGTTGATCTCCTCGAGTTCCAGCGACTGGAGGGTGCCGTGGGACAGGATCTGCTCGCCCGGGGTGAGCTGGCGGAGCCCGATCACGCGGACCCGGTCCGGGTGGGCTTCGGCGAACTCGCCATAGATGCTCGGATCGTGCTGGCCGTCATCGCCGATCAGGATCCACTGCACCTTGGGGAAGTCGATCGCGAGATCGCGCAGGTTGATCTTTTTGTGTTCCTGGCCGGAGCGGAACCAGCCTGAGTTGGTCGGGCCCCAGTCGGTGAGCAACAGCGCACCGTCGGGGAAGCGGTGGTGCTTGAGGAAGCGGGTCAGCGTGTCGGCGGTGTTCCAGGCACCGGTCGACAGATAGACCACGGGCGCCTGCGGATGCTCGGCGAGGAGCCGGCGATAGAGCTCCGACATGCCGGCCACGGCCTGGCGGGCCGATTCGTGCAGGACGAACGTGTTCCACGCCGCGAGCAGCGGGCGGGGGAGCGAGGTGCTGATCACGGTGTCGTCGATGTCGCTGACCAGCCCGAACTCCTGCTCGGGATCGATCACCATGATCGGCGCGTGCATCTCGTGCTCACCGGAGCGCAGCGTCACCTGGTGCCAGCCGGGCTCCAGCCCGCGCACGGGCAGGCGGGTGTCGATATAGCCGTTGCGGTCGGTCGGCAGCAGATAGGTCTGATCACCGACGTGGCACTCGCAGGTCCCACCCGCCACCGGCGTGGTGAAGAAATTGCGCCAGCCCCGGCGCTGCAGCGGTGCGTCGTCAGACAGCGGCCACGCCTTGCCGTCCGCCAAGGGCGGCGACAACACGACCCGGGCGAGCACGCGGATAAACTTCGATGATCCATAACCGACATAGGGAATGACCCGTTCGGACCAACCGCGCCGACGTGCGGTGCTGTTCAACTGACGGTTCAGCCGGTCTTCGATCCGGGCAGCAATGAAGGGACGCGCCATGACCCAGACATTAACGGTTGGGGTTGGCGGGGAGGCGCGCTCCCCCTTCGTCAACGTAGGCTGTGAATCGTGAGCGACACCGATGCCGCGCCCCTGCCGACACTGCCCTACCCGACGGAGTGGGAGGCTGATGTGCTGCTGACCGACGGCAGCACGGCGCATCTGCGACCCGTTCGCCCCGACGACGACGAACGCCTGATCGCGTTCTATGCCCGGGTCTCCGATGAGTCGAAATATCTGCGCTTCTTCGCGCCCTATCCGGTGCTGTCGGAGGCCGATGTCATCCGCTTCACCCAGGTGGATCACAACGAACGCGTGGCATTGATCCTCACCGTCGGCAACAACATGGTCGCGATCGGCCGCTATGACCGCATCGACGCCACTGACGCCGAGGTGGCCTTCCTCGTCGAGGACGCGTTCCAGGGCAAGGGCTGTGGCCAGCTGCTGCTGGAGCATCTCGCCGATGCGGCGCGCGTGCGCGGCATCCAGAAGTTCGTGGCCGAAGTGCTGCCGCGGAACCGCCGCATGTCGAGCGTGTTCGCCGACGCGGGCTACAAGGTGTCGCGGGAGTTCGAGGACGGCCTCATCATCGTCGAGTTCCCCATCCTGCCGACCGACTCGTCCTGGGAGGTCATGCTGCGCCGGGAGCACCGCGCGGAATCCAATTCGATCCGGCGCCTGCTCTATCCGAAGAAGATCGCCCTGGTGGGGGCCCCGATCGCGCTGGAACGCGGCCTGACCGCGCTGGGCGGCGGCGGCTACACCGGCGAGCTGATCGGCGTGTGTCCCGGAACGCCCGTGGAAATCAACGGCCTGAAGATGGTCGCCGATTTCCAGCACCTTCCGGATGACATCGATATCGTCGCCACCGTGCTCCCGTCGCACGAGGTGGGCGAGGTGATCGAGGCGGTCTCGGGCAAATGCTTCGGGATGTATGCGATCCAGGGTGGGGACTTCGGTGGCGAACAGAACTACATGATCGTCGACCAGGCCCGTGCCCACGGGGTGCGGCTCCTCGGTCCCGATGCCCTCGGAATCATCAACACCGATCCCGCGATCTGCATGAACGCCTCGCCGGCGCCGATGCCCCGGCCCGGGACCGTGTCGCTGTTCTGCCAGTCCTCCGCCCTGGGCGTGATGCTGCTCGAGGGCGCGATGAACCGCTATCTGGGCCTGGCCACGTTCATCTCCACCGGCCTGTTCGCCGACGTGACCAGCAACGACGTGATGCAGTATTGGATCGACGACGAGGCCACCGACGTCTGCCTGCTCTCCCTCGACCGCATCGGCAACCCCCGCAAGTTCACCCGCATCGTGCGCGAGCTCGCGATGACGAAGCCGGTCGTCCTGTTCTCCCCGGGGCGCACCGAGCGCGAGCCCCGCCTCGGGGTGTCGCTCGGCTGGCGGGAGGCCCCGGCCGAGGCGATCGACGCCATCTTCGAACAGTCGGGGGTGATCGTGTGCCATCGCCGCGACACGATGTATGACGTGGCACAGATCCTCGTCCGCCAGCCCCTGCCCAAGGGTGACCGGGTCCGTGTGGTGACCAACTCGCCGGCCATCCTCGGCCACATCGGTCGCGTGGCCCAGCGGCACGGCCTCGACTGCACCGAAACCATCCTGACCGGCCTGCCCCGCCCCGAGCGGTTCGCCGAAGCAGCTTCCACGGCACTCGACGACGACAGTTGCGATGTCGTGGTCGTCGCCCTCGTCGACATCTACAACGAGATCGCCGAGGAGACCCACGCGCGGCTGCTCGAGCTGGCGCGGGCCTGCAAGAAGACGATGATCGGCGTGTTCGCCGACTTCGTGGAGTTGCATCCATCTCCGGGCGAGTCCGACGGCATGGGCCGGCTGCCCACCTTCGCCAGCTATGCCGATGCGATGCAGGCCCTGGCCGCAGTCTCGGCGTACGCCAAATGGCGCCAGCTCGACCACGGCGCGACCGGCGATATCGAGCCCAACCACAAATCGGCGCGCGGCATGGTCCGCGACATCCTGCGTCAGGCGCCGATGGGCCGGGCGCTCACCGACGACGAGGTCGTGGCGCTGCTCGAGGACTACGGCATCGAGTTCGTCCCGCGCTATCGGGTGAACAGCTTTCCGGAGGCGTGCGTGCGTGCCGAGCAGCTCGGCTGGGACGTCGTGCTCAAGGCCGGCGCCCGCGCGCTGCGTTATGGCCCCGATCCGGGCGCGAGCGTGTTCCGTCACCTCGACAACGACTTCGAGGTCCTCGAGGCCTGGAACGACCTGGGCAATCTGGTCGTGGAGCTGGGCCTGCGGGGCCCCGGGACCAACCCGCAGAGCTTCGCCGAGCCCGTGGTGCAGAAGATGGTGCCCCCCGGGGTCTCGCTGGAGATCGCCAAGACCGAGGATCCGGCTTTCGGCCCGATCCTGTCGCTCTCGGTCGCCGGTATGGATGCCGCGATCATGGGCGATGCGGTCTATCGGGTGCCGCCGCTCACCTCGACCGATGCCCGGCAGATGATCCGGGACATGCGTGCCGCGCCGCTGCTCTTCGCCCATCGCGAGCAGGGCGAGCTCGACGTCCAGGCTGTCGAGCAGTTGCTCCAGCGGATGGCCCAGCTGGCCGATGACATCCCGCAGCTCGCCGAGCTCACCCTCGAGCGCTGCATCGTGTCGTCACAGGGCGTCCACGTCGTGTCGGCCAAGGGCCGGGTGCTGCCCACCGCTGCCGAGCGGGATCAGCTGTCCCGCACCGTTGGCTGATCCCCTCCGGGCAGGATCGGCAGGCCGGAGGAAGCGTGTGAGAATGGCCCAATGGCTTTCATGAATGGTCGGCTCAGCGGTTCCGACGCCGCCCAGCGCGCGGCCCTGCGCAGCGACCTGCAGTCCTGCGGCTATTTCCCCGCTCTGGTCGAGGACGCCGTGCTGCTCACGGTGGGCGACGAAGAGGTGCTCGATTTCGTGGTCCACCACGAGCCCACCTTCAACCGCGATGAGATCCATCGGCACCTGACGGTCCTGGTGCTCACCCCGACCCGGCTCGTGGTCGGGCACACCGACGAGCAGCCCGCCGAGCTGACCGGAGGCCTCACCTCCGCCTCGACGTCGACCGAGTCGATCAACCTGTCGGCTATCAACACCGTTGCCCTGACCCGGGTCATCCCGGAGCCCGAGCGCTATCACCAAGGGGTCCAGTCGCTCGAGGCCTGGCTGTCGGTGTCGTGGGGGGCCATGCGTCGCATCGATCTCGAACCCGCGACCTGCCCCGACCCCAACTGCGAGGCCGACCACGGCCTCACCGGTGCCATTGCCCCCGACGACCTGATCGTGCGGATGTCGGCCGCGGCCGACGGGGCCGAACGCGTCGCTGGACTCACCAGGTTCACCATTACGCTGCAGCGCGCCACTGGGCGCGGCGCCGTCACCACCCGATCGGGGCGTTGAGCATGGCCGTGTTTCCCCAGTCCATGGTCCTGCCGGCCTATGGCCGGGGAAGCGTGAGCGATGTGCTCGGGTCCGTCTGCGCCCATCTGGGCGTACGCGGGGCCGACGACGTGCTCGGCCTTCCCGACGGCGATCGCTGGGTCGTGCTGCTCGTCGACGGGCTCGGCGACGACGTGCTCACCGCAGCCGCGCAGACCGCGCCGTTCCTCAGCGGGTTGCAGGCAAGCGGCCGGGTGATCACGGCGGGTACGCCCAGCACCACCGTCACCTCCATCACCAGTTTCGGCACCGGCCTGCCGCCGGGCCAGCACGGGATGGCGGGCTATAGCTTCCGGATCCATGGGGCAGGTGCCGGGCGCGGCCGGGGACACCGGGAGCAGGTGCTCAACGCGCTGCTCTGGGACACCCCGACACCCGCCGCTGAGCTGCAGCCCCGGGCCACCTGGTTCGAACGCGCCAACGCCGACGGTGTCGACGCCTCGAGCGTCAGCCTCGCCCGCTTCGCGGGGTCTGGGCTCACCGAATCGGCACTGCGCAACGCGCGATTCATCGGCATCCAGGACGAGTCCGATACCGAGCGCTGGATCGCCACGATCGTGAGCGCGGCCACGGGTGCCGAGCGGACGCTCGTCTATGCCTATGAGCGCGCCCTCGACCACATCGGCCACACCGCCGGCGCCGACTCCCCGGACTGGCTGCGCGTCCTCGCCGCGATCGACGCCCGCGCCGCACAACTCCGCGCCGCCCTGCCCGACGACGTCCACCTGCTCATCACCGCCGACCACGGCATGCTCGACGTCCCCGGCCGCAACTTCCTCATCATCGAGCACGAACCGTCGCTCTCCGCCGATGTGCGCTGCTTCGCCGGCGAGGGCCGGTTGCGACACTTCTATACCGAGCACGCGCACGCCGTCGCCGCGCGCTGGGCCGACCGGCTCGGCGACCACGCCTGGGTGCGCACGCGCGACGACGCGATCGACGAAGGCTGGTTCGGTGTCATGGACGATCGCGTCCGCGACCGTTTCGGCGACGTCCTCGTCGCCATGCGCACCGACTGGGCTGTGATGACCACCACCCAGCCCTTCGAGCTCGACCTCGTCGGCATGCACGGGTCGCTCACGTCGGTGGAGATGAACGTGCCCCTGCTCCTCGCGCGAGCCGGGGCCTAGACCCTGGACGGGCGGCCGGCACCACCGCCTCCGGAACCTGAGTCATCGCCCAGGCCACTCTCAACCCCGATCCGCTGCCCTTCGGACAGGAGCCCCTGCCGTGACCACACTCATCACCGCCGACGAACTCCGCCACGCCCTCGCGGGCGACGAACCCCCGGTCATCCTCGACGCTCGCTATCCGGGTCCGGCCGCCACCGGCAACGGACTGCCCGCCTTCCGCGAGGGCCACATCCCCGGCTCTGCATGGATCGACGTCGACACCGAGCTCGCCGGCCCCGCCGTCGGCCCCGGCGGACGCCACCCGCTGCCCGAACCGAGTGTGTTCGAGGCCGCCCTGCGCCGCGCCGGCGTGGGCTGCGATGGCCTGGTCGTCGTCCTCGACGCCGACAATTCGCTGGCCGCGGGACGGCTGTGGTGGCTCCTTCGCGACGCCGGCCACGACCGCGTGCGCGTCCTGGACGGCGGCTTCGCGGCGTGGCAGCGGGCCGGGGGAGCGACCGAGACCGGCGATCCCGCGCCCCGGCCGGAGGGTGACTTCACGGCACGTCCAGGGCAGTTGCCCGTCGCCGACGCCGAGCACCTCACCGCACTCCTCGACGCGCGTTCCGCGGGCTCCGCGCTCGAGCGACCGGCCCTGTGGGACGTCCGGGCCCCGGAGCGCTTCCGCGGCGAGACCGAACCCATCGACCCGGTCGCCGGTCACATCCCCGGCGCCCGCAATCTGCCCGCAGCGGCCCTGCAGCATCCGGACGGCACCTTCCTCCCGGCGGACGAGCTGCGGGGACTGCTCGAGGGGGTACGCCCCGGGGACGTCGTCTATTGCGGCTCCGGGATCACCGCGGCGCAGGCGCTCGTCGCCATGGCCCACGCGGGCACCGACGCCGGCGTACGCCTCTATCCCGGGTCCTGGAGCGACTGGATCAGCACGGGCGACCGCCCGATCGAACGGGGCTGACGGGTCAGTCGCGTTTGGGGCTGCCGAACATGATCTCGTCCCACGACGGGACCGAGGCGCGCTTCTTCCGCGCACCGCGGCGCTTGGCCGCACCCGGCCGGACCCGGACCGTGGGCTCCTGGTCCTCCACCAGCGACGGCTGTTCGGCCGCCGCCGCAGCGCCGGGCTGACTCACCGAAGCCACCTCGTCGTGGGCGAGGGGAGCGGCCAGTGCGTCGTCCCCACTCGCCAGCGTCTCAGCCGGCTCGTCGTCCCCATCGGAGTCAGCCTCGATCGCATGACCCTCGGCGTCATAGGTCGCCTCCGTCGGCTGCCCAGGTGCCTCGGCCTGCTCCTCCGCGGGCCGATCGGCGCGATCGGTGCGCTGCTCCTCGGCGTCGCGGAGCTCGTCCGACCCAGCGCTCTCCGGCGCGGTGTCTTCGGGC
>JAUNRO010000040.1:9036-14130 GCA_030544185.1 Propionibacteriaceae bacterium
GTCAGGGTCGTCGTCGACCTGAGCCCGGCGGGCAGCCGCGGACAGCGGATCGAGCGGCCGGGACGGCTCAGGCTCGGGTTCGTCGCCGACCGCCGCGCGTCGCGGTCCGGACCAGGCGGGCTCCGGGGGATCCTCGATCTCGGGGACCTCGGGTGCGATCGGAACCGGGAAGTCCCCGGAGGCCTCCTGCGCCTCGTGTGCCGGGCGCTGCCGGTCGTCCAGCTCAGGGGTGCTGGGCACGATCGGATCGGAGAGCCCGGCGTAGATGTTGATCGAGTCCTCGGCCAGGCCGCCGAGCATGTCATAGAGCACATCGAGCTCGGAGCGCCCCTCGGGGACGACCCCATAGGCATCGATCTCGGCCTCGACCTCTTCGCGGATCTCCTGCGGGGTCGCGGCGCTGCGCGGGACCCAGTCCTCGCGGGGCCGGGTCTCATCGGCGATGTTGTCCGCCCGGGGGAAGCGGGGCCGGTCCGCACCGGCGTGGTCGGGCTCGTGGCCACCCAGCTGCTCGTGGCCGTCGAACGGCGCCGACGCCGGCCCGACGGGCTCGGCCTGCTCGACACCGGGGCCCCCAAACGCCGTCTGGTCGAAGGGTTGATCCTCCATGGTGTGCCCGCCGAACCGCCCGGCGTCACCGAGCACTTCGCCAGCCGGCTGATCCTCGTCGAGAAAGGTCGTGGGCTCGCTCTCGGAGTTCTGGCGGGCGAGCTCTTGGGTGTCACCGCCGCCGACCACGCGGACCAGCGCCAGCGAGTCGGAATCCTCCTGGTCGTCTGGTGTCTCCGCGATCAGCCAACGGGCCTCCGACTCGGCGGCGGTCGAGAACCGGCTGACCAGATCGAACTGGAACAGCGCGCTCCGTTGGTTGCCGTCCTGGACCCACCGGGCTTGGACGGTCCAGCGCTTGTCCTCATTGCGCCAGGCATCCCACTCCACCGACTCCGGGTCGACCCCGTGCGTCCGCAATTGGGTGAACGCCACCTCGCGCAGAACCCGGTGGCCGCTGAGCTCACCGAGGCGCCGGACGCTCGAGGCCAGCGCGAGCCGGGCGACATGCTGGCGCTCAGCCAGGACCGGAGCCGCGAAACGCTCGATGCGATCGACGGGCGCGCCTGCCAGCCGGGCCACCTCTTCGAGAGATTCCCCGGCGCGGATCCGGGACTGAATCTCCCGCGGTCGCAACGCGCTTTCCATGTCGTTCTCCAGTGTCCGGTTCAGACAAACCCGTCTAGGCCGCCTGGGGGCAAGCCGGCCCGCTCGTGCGTTTTGGACACGTCGCGGGATACTCGACCGTACAGTAGCTATCAACCTAGCCCCATGTCTGCGCGGGCGCTCACGGAGTTGGCCGATGGGCGCCCTCACCGACGCGGGATCCCCTGCTGGGATCGGGGGTCACCCCATCTGACAAGATCGCCATGTCGCCAAGGCATGGCTGACACAGCGCGCATCGAGGGAGGCCCAATGAAACCCACCCTGCAGCCCTATGACGGACTGTTGTTGATCTCGTTCGGTGGGCCGGAGTCACCCGAAGAGGTCATGCCGTTCCTGTTGCGGGTCACCGCCGGCCGCGGCATTCCGCAGGAGCGGCTCGACGAGGTCGCGGCTCGCTATCACGAGCGCGGCGGGGTCAGCCCGATCAACGCCGAGACCCGCAACCTCGCCGATGCGCTTCGGACCGAGCTCGAGCGCCGGGGACTGGGGGACATCCCGCTGGAGATCGGCAACCGCAATGCCCCGCCGTTCCTGTCGCAGGCCCTGGGCAGGCTTGCGGAACAGGGCGCGAGCCACGTTCTGAGCCTGACCACGAGCGCCTATCCCTCCTATCCGTCCTGCCGGCAATACCAGGAGAACGTGGCCGACGCGCTCGCCGAGGTGCCCAGGGAGATGACGGTGGACCGCATTCGCCACTACGCCCATCACCCGGGCTTCGTCGCCGCCAACATCGAGGCGGTGGTCGAGGCCGTCGGCAGGCTGGGCACGGGGCAGCGCCACAGCCCGACGCGGCTCGTGTTCGTCACCCACTCCCTGCCCGACGAGATCGCCGAAACCAGCGGCCCGCCGCCCTGGGACCCGCCCGGCAGCTATGTCGATTGGCACCTGACGCTGGCCCACAACATCGCCGACAACGCGAGCATCGCCATGGGCCGGGACCTGCCGTGGGATCTGGCCTTCTGTTCCCGCTCCGGCGCGCCGCACCAGACTTGGCTCGAGCCTGACGTCAAGGACCTGCTCACCGACCTCGCCGAGCGGGGGACGACCCAGGTCGTCCTGGCGCCGATCGGGTTCACCTCCGATCACATGGAGGTGGTGTGGGACCTCGACGGCGAGGCGGTGCCGCATGCGGAAGCGCTCGGTCTGAAGGTCGCCCGCGCCGCGACCGCCCGCACCCATCCCGCGTTCGTCGGTGGGCTGGTCGATCTCATGCTGGAGCGCGCCACCGTCGCGCGGGGCGAGCAGGTGCTGCCGGCCGTCATCGACCACGGCAGCCCGGGCCGCCACACGTGTCCCGGCGATTGCTGCCCGCACCCGATGCGCCGGGGCGCGCCGACCGCCTGACCACGGCTCGCACCGGCGGCCGCTCAGGCGTCGACATCGCGCGCCGCCGCCGCCCCCGCCGCGGCCAGCCATCGCTCCGGATCGGCCAGGGCGGGTTCCCTGCCGCCCGCGAGTTCGCTCAGTGAGTACGCCCGCGACTGCGCCGGGGCCGTCTCGATCTCCCCGGCGATGACGATGCGGACGCCCGGGCCGGTGAGCGACAGGGCATGCCCGACGGTCTTGCCGGTCGCGGTCGTCGCGTCAACCTTCCCCTCCCCGGTGATCAGCACATCGGCGTCGCGGGCGGCCGCGACCAGGCCCGTCGCGCGGGCGATGAACGGGGCACCGGGCTCGAGGCGGGCACCGAGCACCGCGGTCAGCGCATAGGCCGTCCCGCCCGCGGCCCCCGCCCCGGGCTGCTGCGGATCCACGCCCACGACCTCAGCCCAGCGGGTCAGCCCGCGCTCGAGGATCTCGATCTCCTCGGGCCCCGCGCCCTTCTGGGGCCCGAACACGGCCGCCGCGCCCGAGGGGCCCAGCAGGGGAGCGGTCACGTCGGAGAGCACCACCAGGCCGGGCGGACGCACCAAACCGGTGAGGTCCAGCCTGGCCAGCCTCGTCAGCGCCGCGCCACCGGCGGGCAGTTCCCGGCCGGATGCGTCGCGCAGGCGGGCGCCCAGCGCGGTGAGCAGGCCGGCGCCGCCGTCGGTCGAGGCCGATCCGCCGAGGCCCACGAGCGTGTTGCGCACCCGCGCCCCCGCGATGGCGCGCAGCACCGCGCCCAGCCCATGGGTCCCCGCCGTCAACGGCGCCGGCGAACGCATCAGCGGCAGCCCGGAGACCAGCGCCAGTTCGGCCGCCGCGGGGCCAGCACCCAGCCGCAGCCAGCGTCCGGGGAGGTCGCGACCGTCCGGCCCCACCACGATGCCGGCCGCCTGCCAGCGCGCCGCGGAATCGGCCGCCGCGAGCGCCGCGAGCGTACCCTCACCGCCATCGGCCTGGGGCAACAACCGCAGCCGGTCAGCGGGCCTGATCCGGGCCCAGCCGGCACCGATCGCGCGCGCGGCCTCGGTCGCGGTGAGGCTGCCCTTGAACGAATCCGGGGCGATGACGACCTCGGGTTGTTTCATCGCACTACCCTGGCATCCGCCCCGGAGACGGGCCAGTCTGCCCGCTGCTCCCACGCGAAGCCTGGCGGTGTGGTATGCATACGCGCAGGATTTCCGGACTCCGGCCGAGAACGCTGTCCGTTCGGCCCCGCAGCAGTCTGCATCGCAACCATCCGAAGAAGGGAACCATGGCCACCGACTACGACGCCCCGCGCAAGTCCGACGAGGAGATGAGTGAAGACTCCATCGAAGAACTCAAGACGCGGCGCAATGACAAGAACTCGGGAAAGGTCGACGAGGACGAGGTCGAGGCCGCCGAGGCCTTCGAGCTCCCCGGTGCCGACCTGTCCCACGAGGAACTGACCGTCCGCGTGCTGCCGCGTCAGCAGGACGAGTTCACCTGTGCCGGCTGCTTCCTGGTGCGCCATCGCAGCCAGATCGCCGAGGAGCGCGGCGACAAGGCGTATTGCTTCGATTGCGCCGGCTGACCCGCCGGCGACCGGGCGCGGAGCTCCCGCTTCTCGACCCGGCGCGGGAATCTGAGGACCGCGGACAGCACAGAGGGGCCTGATTCAGGCCCCTCTGGTCGTTAATCGGAAATGGTCAGAGCTTGGCGATCGTCTCGTCGTTGAGCGCCTTGCGCATCCGCTTGAGGACGCCCCGGTTGGTCAGCAGCTGGGCCGTGCCGACGCCGATCGCGCTGGCTGCCGACCAGGTGATCGCGAGGTGCAGCGGGGTGTCGGGATCGCCGGGCTCGGGCGGCTCCTCACCGGTCACGATCTCCCAGGCCTTGCTGATGACCTTCTGCGCAGCAATGGTGGTGGCGGCGCCGATCAGCGTGGCATAGATCTTCCAAACCATCGAGTTCATCGCGTCTCCTGTTTGTCTTCCGGCGGATGCACGACTCTCATAGTAGGGCGGGGCGCTAACGTGGGCCCGACCCGTCCCCGCAGTGTCAACGTGCGAGTCCGAACAGCCAAGGAGCATCCCGTGCCCGCCGATCCCCAGCCGCCCGCCGCTGACTTTGATGAGCGGTTATCTGCCCCGCTGCGCTGGTGGCTGATCGGTTTCGCCTTCGTCGTGTCGGTCTTCGTGGCGATCGCGTTCTATCTTGGTCCGCTCAACGGGGCGATCGCCGCCGCCGCGGCGGGTGGTGTGCTGGTCGCGGTGCTGATTGCGTATGGCCGGTTGCGGGTGAGCGCGGACGACCGGGCGCTGACGGTGGGGCAGAGCCGCATCGAGTGGTCGTGGGTGGCCGGGGCCACCGCCCTCAACGGCGAGGAGTCGCACCACCGGCTCGGCGCGGGCGCCGACGTCCGTGCCCACCTCGCCGTGCGGCCCTATCTGAAGGAGAACGTCGAGGTCACCCTCGCCGATCCCGCCGACCCGCACCCCTATTGGCTGGTCGGCAGCCGGCGGGCGACCGAGCTCGCCGCGGCGATCAACA
>JAUNRO010000041.1:0-4361 GCA_030544185.1 Propionibacteriaceae bacterium
TGGACGGGTCGGCGTCGATCCGTCCCTTCGTCGCCGACGGCTCGGTCGCTGCGGTGGTCGAGGTCCTCGCCGGGGTGTCCCGCGTCACCTCACCTGGCCGGCCGGTGACGGCGGCGGCCGGCGGTGCGACCGCGCGGACCGTCCGCACCGAGTCCGTGGGGGCACTGCCGAGGGAGGTCCACGACCTGCTCAGTGAGATGCCGCTGGTCACGGGCTTCCGCACCGCCGACGGCTCGCAACAGCCCGGGCAGGGGCGGACGGTGTTGTGTGTGGTGAGCGACGGCGTGCCCGCCGACCTGCCGACCGACCGGCCCGTCGCCCTCGCCGTCCTCGCCGCGCCCAGCGCCCGCGACGTCCTCGCTCCCGGGGCGCCGGAGACCACTGCCTGGGTGCCGGTCGGCGAGCGGGGCAGCCAGTCGGCGTACTCCCTGCTCATGGACGACGAGCCCGCCCTGCGCGACGTGGTCGCCGGCCTCCTGCGCGCGGTGCTGCCGGCAGAGTCCACGCCACGGAGCCGGCTGGCAGAGCCGGTGGGGCTGGACAGTGACCTGACGGTCTTGCGGACGAGGATGCCATGACGAAATGCCCCTATTGCTTCGTCGACCTGGGGCCGCAGTTCGCGTTCCAGTGCCACGGACGCTGCCAGGCGGTCGAGGATCCGGTCGGGACCCGGCTGTGGGGTGCCCCGCGGGTCTGGAAACCGACAGTGTTCGTCGGCCCGCCCCCGGGCAATCCCATGTGGCGCCCACCCCAGGACCCGAGCTGCCAGCGCTGCGACGGGCCGATGGCCGAGTGTTGTCCGACCTGTCACCAATTCCTGCCGGCCGACTGGCGGGCGGGGACCGCGACCTGCATCGCGCTCGCGGGCGCCCGGGCCACGGGCAAGAGCATCTATATCGGGGTCGTCGTCAAGCTGATGGACCTGCTCGCCGAGGCCCACCAGACGACCCTGGGGTTCGTGGACGGAGCCTCGCGTGAGGTCTATTCGCGGGTCTATGAGGAACAGCTCTATGTCCGCCGCGGCATCATCGCCCCCACCCCGCGGGCCAACCTCGCCGACTCCTATCAGCGCCAGCCGATCATCCTCAGCCTCGGCATGCTGAACGGGCGCCGCCGCTATGTGGTGCTGCGCGATGTGGCGGGGGAGGACCTGGAGAACCGGGTCGACGATGCGGCCCACCTCGGCTTCTTCGCCCACGCGTCGGTGGTGCTCTTCCTGTTCGACCCGACGCGAGTGCCCGAGGTGCGCAACCAGCTGCAGGACCTGATCCCCGCGCAGTTGCATTCCGGTGGCGACCCGGCGCTGGTGCTCAACAACCTCAACCAGTTGATCGGTCCCGGCCGGCCGCGGCTCGGGGTGGTGCTCAGCAAGTTCGACACCATGCAGACCCTCACCCAGGTCGCTGACACCGAGCTCAGCCGGATCATGTCCAACGCCGGCGCTGCGTTCGTGCGCGATCCTGGCGTGGCCCGCAGGGGCTATGACGAGGACGACGGCCAGCTCCTGCATGCCGAGGTCCGCAGTCTGCTGCAGCGCCTCAACGCCGGCCACATCGTGACCGCGATCGAGCGGCCGCACTCCGGCCGGGTGCTGGAGCATCGGTTCTTCGTGGTCTCCGCTCTCGGCGCGCCGACCGAGGGGGAGAAGCTCCACGACCACGGGATCGCGTCGTTTCGGTGTCTCGACCCGATCCGCTGGAGCCTGCGCCGCGACGGGGCGATCTAGCAGGCTCCTGGGCCCCCGCGGGAACTTACGGCAATCGTGTGCCGCGCCTCGGAGGCTGTCGTTAGGTTTGCGGGAAACCCAATGACACGAGGATGTGGCCATGCAACAGCCGGCGCTGGAGGTTCGCTCCAAGAAGATCATCGAGGTCGACGGACATCGGTTCAAGGACCTCAACGGCAACGGAGAGCTCGATCCCTATGAGGATTGGCGACTCAGCGCCGACGAGCGGGCTGCCGACCTGGTGAGCCGGATGACCATGGACGAGAAGGTCGGCATGATGCTGATCAACACCCGGTTCTCGGGCTATCAGACCGCCGACGACGACCCCAAATCCCACGACGGCATCATCGACGAACGGGAGATCGAGGCCGGCACCTCGATCTTTGCCACCCGCCGGGTCTATCCCACCACCGAGACCATCCAGCGGATGCACCTGCGCCACTTCATCCTGCGCGAGAACGAACCGCCCAGCCGTGTCGCGGCCTGGAACAACGCGATGAACGAGATCTGCGAGGAAACCCGGCTCGGCATTCCCTGCATCACCGCCTCCAATTCGCGCAACGAAAACGGCGAGATGGTGTTCGGCATGAACGATGCCGTCGGCATCTTCTCCACCTTCCCCGCGACCATGGGCCTGGCTGCCGCCGTGCTCGGCGACAAGGCCGACGGCGGGGACGCGTCGATCATCGACGGCTTCGCCGAGGCCGTCCGCCAGGAATGGCACGCGACCGGCCTGCGCAAGGGCTACATGTATATGGCCGATGTCGTCACCGATCCGCGCTGGCAGCGGATCTATGGGACGTTCGGGGAGGACCCCGAGCTGGTCAGCGACATCATCGTCCGGCTCATCGACGGGATGCAGGGCGACGAACTCGGTCCCGATTCGGTCTCGACCACGATCAAACACTTCCCGGGCGGCGGCCCGCGCGAGAACGGATTCGATCCGCATTACGTCGAGGGCAAATGGAACTGCTATCCCACCCCCGGCGCCATGGACGACTACCACCTGCCGCCGTTCAAGGCGGCGGCGAAGAAGGCGGCATCGTTCATGCCCTACTATTCCGCGCCGTCCATCAAGCGCAGCGTCGTCCAGGCCATCGACGGTGAGGAGGTGCCCTATGAGGAGACCGGGTTCGCGTTCAACCACTACTTCCTCAACCACGTGCTGCGCGAGCGCCTCGGGTTCACCGGCTATGTGAACTCCGACTCCGGCATCACCGACAACATGTGCTGGGGTGTCGAGGACCTGAGCCGGCCCGAGCGGTTCGCCAAGGCCGTCATGTCGGGCACCGACATCATCGCCGACACGAACAACATCGAAGACCTCAAGGCCGCGATCGACAACCACTGGATCAGCGAGGCCCGGGTCGACGAGGCGTGTCACCGGCTCCTGGTCGAGATGTTCGCCCTCGGCCTGTTCGACGAGCGCACCTATGTTGATGCCGCGGCCGCCGACCAACTGGTGGCGGACTCCCCGGGCTGGGCCCTGGCCGAGGACGTGCACCGCAAGTCGGTCGTCGTGCTCAAGAACACCGGCAACACCCTGCCGCTCGCTGCGACCACGGTCTATGTCGAGGTGTTTCACAAGGATCCGGAGCAGTCGAAGACCAAGACTGCTCAGGCCCGGGCCGAGGTCCCGGATGCGCTGACCGTGGTCGACGACCCGGCCGCCGCCGAGGCTGTGGTGCTGCTGCTCGATCCGCAGTCGGGCGACTATTTCAACGCCACGCCCGGCCTGCTCGAGTTGACGATCTGCGAGGACAAGGACCTCACGTCGGTGGACGGCTCGATCTCTTATCAGGAGACGACGGTCTGCGGTGTCCAGCGCTTCCGCGATATCGCCACGGCCGCGTCCGAGCGGGGCGCCAAGGTCGTCGTGTCGGTGAACGTCTCCCTGCCGTGGATCCTGGATGACGTCGAACCGCTGGCCGATGCGCTCGTCGCCGGATTCTCGACGTTCTATGCCGCTCAGTTCGACGTGCTCACCGGTGCGTACGCCCCACACGGCAAACTGCCGATCACGCTCCCCGCGAGCGAGGCCGTGATCGAGGTGAGCGACGGGGTGTGCATCTCCCCGAACGATGTGCCGGGCTATGCCAAGGAGCAGTACATGCCCGAGGGTCTGACCTATGCCTATGTCGATGCCGACGGCAACACCTATCGGCTGGGCCACGGCCTGCGCTATGGCTGAGCGGTCCCGTTAGGGTGTGCCTCATGGCTGACGTGACGATTTATCACAACCCGCGGTGCTCGACCTCCAGGGCGGCGATGGACACGGCTGCGGAGGCCGGCGTGGCGGTCGACACCGTGCAATACCTCAAGCAGCCGCTGGACGAAGCCGCCCTGCGGGAGCTGATCGGTCAGCTGGAGGACCCGGTGACCGATCTCGTCCGGCGGGACGCGATGTTCAAGGAACTCGGCCTGACCGATGCCGATGTCACCGACGCCGAGCAGGTGGTGAAGATCCTGGTGGAGCACCCGAAGCTGATGCAGCGCCCGGTGCTGGTCAAGGGTGGCCGGGCGATCATCGGCCGGCCGAAGGATCGGGTGGGGGAGTTCCTGACCTCCTGAGCCGGGGCCCCGGTCACTCCAGCGTCGTGCGAGAGCTTGCCATCGGCGTACGCCTCGGTGAGGA
>JAUNRO010000041.1:4371-14112 GCA_030544185.1 Propionibacteriaceae bacterium
TGCGATATCGCGGTCGGTATCGCCGGCGCGCAGATCGCCCGATCCGCGCGGGTCGAACGAGAAACGGCTCCGGGCCGATCCGGGCTCGGGCACAGCGGGCGAATTCATGGCGTCCAGTCTGTCAGCCCGGCGAACCGGGGGCATCCGGCTTGTCGGGCCGGGGCCCCTGAGCCTCCCCGGATTCGGGCTTGGGCTTGCGTTTCTTCTTGGGGGCCGGGGGATGGGCCGGGTTGACCGGGTCGGCATCGACCCGGCCGAGTTTGACCTGGGACGTGCGCACGGCCGCCCGGCTCATCATCTGCGAGGCCACCGGCGCGGTCAGCAGCTGGAACACCGCGACCAGCACGGCCATGGTGATGACCGGGATGGAGCGGATCGTCAGCGCCACCGCGAGGATGACCAGCAGCACGCCGAGCACCTGTGGCTTGGTCGCCGCATGCTGGCGGGACAGCAGATCGGGAAAGCGCAGCAGCCCGATCGACGCGGCGATGCACAGGAACGCACCGGCGAGAATGCACAACAGCGCGAGCAGATCGAGGACGGCACCGACGGTCTCGGACACGGGGATCGTCATGATTTGTCCCTCCGTCCGTCGGAATACCAGTCCCGGACGTCCTTCGGGGCGCGTTTGGCGAACTCCTGACGGCGTTTGCGCTCCAAGGCGGCACCGGCACCGTCGTCATCGCTGTCGCGCGCGACGAACCGGGCCACCGCGACCGTGCCGACGAAGGCGACCATGGCCAGCGTCACCAGAATCGGCAGCGACCACGAGTGGCGGGAGATCACCATCTCGGCGCCGATGGCGCAGATCAGCGAGGACACGAGCAGGTCGGCGGCCAGCGCGCGGTTGAGCACCGACGGGCCCCGGACGATCTTGATGATCGTCAGCATGATGTCGACGAACAACAGCGTCGCGACGATGCCGGCGATCCACGGGGTGATCTCGCGCACGAACTCAGTCATGACGCACCTCCACCTGGCCTTCGCCACAGCCCTTCGGGCGGTCCGCACCGAAGGCCCGGGCGACGCGGCGCTCGAGCCGGTGAATCCGGCGGGCCTCCATCAACAGGCGGGCGTCGTCGCACTGGTCGATGATGTGGATGAGCATGTGGCCATGGTTGTCGAGGTCGATCACGACCGTTCCGGGAACCAGTGAGGTCATCTCGGCGGTGACCGTGCGGCGGAAGTCGTCGGTCTCGTGCAGGCGCATCGCCACCACCCGGCCCGTGGAGATCCCGCGCGGCCGGATCGCCATCCAGGCGACGATGAAACTGGACCAGAACAGGTTGCTGAGGAAGGTCACCGCCAGCCAGATCAGTGCCAACGGTCGGAACCGGAACCGGGCCAGCCGCCGGGGCATGGGGAAGGCGAGCAGGACGACCGTGGCCATCAGCAGGCCCATGGCGAGAGCGCCCCAGCTCCAGCTGCCCCACATCAGCATCCACAGCAGGGTCAGCGCGACCAGGGACCCGAATCGGAATCGGCGGACGGTGCTCATCAGCGTCCCCTCTCGCCGAGCACGGTCATCAGATAGGGAGTGCGCTCATTGAGGGTCATCGCGGCACGATCGGCGATGTCATAGAGCGGCCCGCCGAGGAACGTGAGCGACAACCCGAAGGCCACGAGCATGAGCGTCGGCAGCACGACGCCCGGGGTCAGCGGCGCCAGCCGCGGGGTCTCATAGTCCTCGATCGGCGCACGCCAGAAGGCACGCGACCACACGCGTGACATGGCGTACAGGGTCAGCAGGCTGGTGAGCGCGGAACCGGCGAGCAGCGTGTATGCCAGGGGGGTGCCGAGCTCCGCCCCGGCCTGCAGCAGGCCGACCTTGCCGATGAAGCCCGACAGCGGTGGGATCCCGGACAGGTTCATCGCCGGGATGAAGAACAGGAGGCTGAGCAGGGGCGCGGACGCGATGAGGCCGCCGAGCTTGCTGATCGAGGTGGTGCCCCGTTTGAGTTCCACCAGTCCGGTCACCAGGAACAAGGTGGTCTGGATGGTGATGTGGTGCACGACGTAATAGATCGCCGCGCCCAGGCCGGTGGCATTGCCGACCGCGAGGCCGAAGAGCATATAGCCGATGTGGGAGACGAGGGTGAACGACAGGATTCGTTTGATGTCGTCCTGGGCGACGGCGCCGAGGATGCCGACGACCATCGTCAGCAGTGCGGCCCACATGAGCAGGGTGTGCAGCCCCTCGCCGGGGAAGAGCAGTGTCTGGACCCGGATCAGCG
The DNA here is from genome assembly GCA_030544185.1 of Propionibacteriaceae bacterium. The sequence goes on from JAUNRO010000041.1 coordinate 6,606, forward strand.
AATAGATGCCGACCTTGGTGAGCAGGCCCGCGAACACCGCGGTCACCGGCGCCGGCGCGGTGGGGTAGGAGTCGGGCAGCCAACCGGACATCGGGAAGACCGCCGCCTTGATGCAGAACCCGAGCAGCAGCATCGTCTGCAGCATCAGCTGAGTCGACTCCGGGAGTTCCGGGATGCGCAGCGCGAGCCGGGCGAGGTTGACGGTGCCGGTTGAGGCATAGACCAGCGCGATGGCGCTGAGGAAGACGATCGACGACAGCAGGTTGACGATCACATAGTTGACGCCGGCCCGGACGCGCTCCTGGGTGCCACCCAGGGTGAGCAGCACGAAGCTCGCGAACAGCAGCATCTCGAAGCCCACATAGAGGTGGAACAAGTCGCCCGAGATGAACGTGGTCGACACGCCCGCCGACAGCACCAGCAGGGTGGGGTGGAAGATCGGCAGCGGGGCACCGCCGTCGTGCTCGTCCTCGTCGTCGGAGCGGCGGCCCTGGCCCGAGGAATAGAGCATGACCGCCAGAGTGACGACGGTCGAGACCACAAGCATCAGGCCCGACAACCGGTCGACCACGAGCACGATGCCTTGGCTGGCCGGCCACCCGCCCACCCGGACGCCGAGGATCCTGACCTGGTCGGTCGCATAGAGCATCACACCGGAGATCACCACGACGCTGAACAGGATCGTGCCGGAGATGAACCGCTGGACGCGGGTGTGCTGACCGGTGACCACCGTCAGGCCGGCCCCCACGAGGGGAAGGACGACGACCAGGGGCACGAGGAAGTCATAGGTGAAGGTCATCGGTCGCCCTCCCGCCGGTTGCGCTCGGGCTCTTCGGCGAGCTCACCGGCCGCCACCTCGGGGGACTTCGAGCGCTCTTCGATGGTGGGTGCGCTCGGCTCGCCGCCGGGGGAGTCCGATGGCAGGGCCGGGTCGGTGCGAGGCACGTCCACACCCTCGGGGGCCTGGGAGGATTCGATGCTGGTGATGCGGCGATCCTCCTCCTCGTCCTCCTCGAACAGGTGTTCTTCATCCACCGAATAGGGGTCGGCGGTGTCCAGATAGTCGGAGTCGGACATGTCGTTGGCGACCGCGCGCTCGTGGGTCCGTGCGCCCTCGGCATCGTCGACGACGACATCGGAGGACTGCAGATGCACGGCCCGGTGCGCGAGGGCGAGGGCGAATGCGGTCACCGCGAGGGTGATGACGATGGCGGTCAGCACCATCGCCTGGGGCAACGGATCGGCCATCTCGCCGCCGCCGATCGGTGGGTTGTCGCTGCCATCGACCAGCGGTGCGCGCCCGGCGCGACCCGAGGCGAGGATATAGAGCAGGTTCGCCCCGTTGCTCATCAGCAGCACGCCGAGCAGGGCGCGGACGAGGGCGCGGGACAGCAACAGCACCGTGCCGGTGCCGAACAGCACCCCGCACAGGATGGCAAGAGTCAGGCTGGGGCTCACCGGCGCTCTCCCATCGGCTCGTAGTCGCCCGGGACGATCGCCCGGCCCTCGGATTCGGCGATGCGATAGTCCAGCGACGACCCGAGCGAGCGCAGGACGTCGAGCATCAGCCCGATGACCACGAGATAGACGCCGATGTCGAAGAACATCGAGGTCACGATGTGAATGTTGCCGATCACCGGAAACCCGATGTCGAACGTCCAGGACTCCAGGACCTGGCCGCCGACCAGCATGGACACCAGCCCGGCCCCGGCGGACAGGAACAGACCGCTGCCCAGCAGCGCACCCGGCATCACCGGCATCGCCGCCCGCAGCTCGGCGGCACCGCCGGCTAGATAACGGATCGTCAGGCCGAGACCTGCGACCAGACCACCGGCGAAGCCGCCACCGGGATCGTTGTGGCCGGTGAACAGCAGATAGAGCGACCACAGCATCACCGCGTGGAAGACCAGCCGGGTGACGACCTCGAACATCAGCGACCGGCGCTCTCCGGGAACGGCCCGGACCTCCGACAGCCAGCCCACCTCGGCGACGGTGCTGCTGCGCACGAAACGCTTCGCCCGCGCGGCGGCGAGGTTGAGCCGCACCCGGGAGAGGTTGGTGGACTGGAGGAAGATCAGCGACGCGACGCCGGTCGCGGCCACGAGCACGACTGAGATCTCACCCATGGTGTCCCAGGCGCGGATATCGACGAGGATGACGTTGACGATGTTGTAACCACCGCCGAATTCGACCGCCGACTGGGGCATATCCGTCGAATCCGGTGCGGCCGTGCGGCCCATGGGAGCGAGCAGCGCCACGCCGGCGAACACCAGGCCCGTGAACACGCCGAGGGCGATGCGCCAGGCGCGGACCCGGCCGGAGGCCACATCGGGGAAGCGGCTGGAGAACCTGCGCAGCACCAGCACGAACACGACCAGGGAGACCGTCTCGACGAGCACCTGGGTGAGCGCCAGGTCGGGTGCACCATGGAGCAGGAACAGCATCGCCACGCCATAGCCGGTCACCGCGACCAGGAAGACCGCGCGGAGCCGGCGCAGTGAGTTGACCGCGGCAACCGCCGCCACCGCGACGACGACCGCCACCAACAGCTGGGCGGGATTCTCGAACAGCTTGATCCCCACGGGGATCCCCGCCCCCAGCACGTCCATCCCGGCGAGCACCATGGCCCCACCGGGGATGACGATCAGCACGAGCAGGATCAGCGACAGCGACAGCGGCAGCGAGCCACGGTGGAGCAGACCGGTCACCTCGAGCGACGTCCGGTCGAGGGACTTCATCACCCAGCGATAGCCCGACACCGCCGCCGGGACATGGGGCGCCTCGCGCTGCCACTGCTCGATATGGATCCGGAGCGCGAACAGGATCGCACCCAGCGCGAGGGTGACCAGGGACAGCAGCAGGACGAGGTTGAGTCCGTGCCACAACCCGAGGTGGGCGGCATAGTCCTCGGCCGGGAACCGCGCCGTATACAGCCCGAACATCGGCTCGGCCAGTGCGCTCGGCGGGGCGAGCAGCAGGCCCAGCACGCCGAGGAACACCGGCGCGGCGGTGACCGCCCAGGGGTTGGCCTGGACCTCGATCGGGGCGTCGGCCTCCTCGGTGGCCGGGCCCCAGGCGCCATAGACGAACCGGGCGCTGTAGGCGAAGGTGAACACCGAGCCGACGAACACCACCGCGAGCATCAGCAGATTGAATCGGCCCGCACCGTGCAGCAGGGAGGCATAGGCCGCCTCCTTGCCGACGAAACCCAGCAGCGGCGGGACGCCGGCCATCGAGGCGGCCGCGAGCGTCGAGCAGACCGCCAGGACCGGCATCCTGCGGCCCAGGCTGTCGAGGATGCGCAGGTCCCGCGTCCCCGTCGCGTGGTCGATCGCGCCGACCGTGAGGAACAGCGAGGCCTTGAACACCGCGTGCGCGACCAGCATGGTCAACCCGGCCAGCGCGGCATTCTGCGTACCCCATCCGAACAGGATCACCAGGAAACCGAGCTGGCTCACGGTGCCATAGGCGAGCAGGAGCTTCAGGTCGTGCTGGCGCAGCGCGCGATAGCCGCCGATGATCATCGTGGCGCCGCCGAGGACGAGGACCGTGATCAGCCACTCCGGCCGGCCGGCGAACGCGGAGGAGAAGCGGGCGACCAGATAGATACCGGCTTTGACCATGGCGGCGGCATGCAGGTATGCCGAGACGGGCGTCGGTGCGGCCATCGCGCCCGGCAGCCAGAAATGGAAGGGCACCAGCGCCGACTTGCTGATCGCACCGATGAGGATGAGGACCACGGCCGCCGCGACCGCGGGACTCGGCTCGGGCGGTGCCGCGATGATCTCGGAGATCCGGTAGCTGTCGGCGGCCAGGCCGAGCATGATCATCCCGACCAGCATCGCCAGGCCACCGAAGGTGGTGACGACGAGCGCCTGGGTGGCCGCCTGACGGGATTCCTGTTTGTGGCTGAGGTGACCGACGAGCAGATAGCTCAACACGGTCGTGAGCTCCCAGAACAGATAGAGGAGCAGGAGGTTGTCGCTCCAGGCCAGGCCCAGCATCACCCCGGAGAACGCGGTGAGGTGGGCCGCGAAGCGGCCGAGGTCGGACTCGCTGTCCTCGAAATAGCCTGCGCAATAGCCGAGCACGAGCACGCCGATCATCGAGATGATCAGCGTGAGCACCCAGCTCAGGACGTCCATGCGCAGGTCGATCGTCAGTTGGATCCCGGGGATCCACTGCCAGCTCTGCACCGGCGGCTCACCGCCCAGCACCTCCGGTGTCTTGCTGATCGCCCAGATCGCTGTCCCCACATTGGGCAGAAGCAACGCCCAGAACGCGCGTCGACCGAAGATCCGCACGAGCAGCGGAGACACGGTATACGCGAGAAAGTGGATGACGAGGAGTGCGAGCACAGGCCTGCCTAAGGGTTGGTCTGGGCGGGAGAAGTGCAGTCTAGTAGGCGACCCGGACAGCCTGCTGGAGGACTCACAGAGGGGGACGAGACTCTCAGCCAACGGCAGGGGACGGGCGTCCGCGCCAACGGGCAGGCTTGGCCGGGGCGCTATCGTTCACCGGGTGACACTGCCGGGGCTGGTCAAGCTCATCTCCGCCGATCCGGTCGTCGCCGCAGCGCGGGACGACGCCCGTTTGCGCACCGTCAGCGCGACCGATATCACCGCGACCCCCTCGTTCCGGCCGCTGCTCGCCGCCGCACTCGCCCAGGAGCGGCCACTGCTGGTGGTGACCTCGACCTATCGCGAGGCAGAAAACCTGACGACCGCGCTCCAGACGGTGCTGAGCGAGGAATCGGTCGCCTACTACCCCGCGTGGGAGACGCTGCCGCACGAGCGGCTGAGCCCGCGCTCGGATACGGTCGGCCGGCGGCTGACGGTCCTGCGCCGGATCGCCGGAACGGACGCCGAGCCCGCCCCGCGGGTGGTCGTCGCGCCGATCCGCTCGGTGCTGCAGCCGCAGGTGCAGGGGCTGGCCAACCTGTTGCCGGTGCGGATCGTGACCGGGGAGGACCACGACCTCGCAGAGCTGGCCGAGCGGCTGGTCGGTGCGGCCTATAACCGGGTCGATCTCGTCGAGCGCCGTGGGGAGTTCTCGATCCGCGGCGGCATCGTGGATGTGTTCCCGCCGACGTTCGAGCATCCGGCGCGCATCGACTTCTTCGGCGACACCGTCGAGGAGATGCGCCTCTTCACCGTCGCCGATCAGCGGTCGAGCGAGCACGTGATCACGGAGCTGGTCGCGACGCCGTGCCGGGAACTGCTGCTGGATTCCGGCGTACGCCGCCGCGCGGCTGCCCTGGCCCAGACCTATCCCCAGCTGGCCGAGATGCTGGACCGCCTGGCGGAGGGACACGCGGTCGAGGGGATGGAATCGCTCGCGCCCGTGCTCGTGGAGGGCATGGAGCTGCTGATCGACGTGCTCCCCGCGGACACCCTGGTGCTCGTGTGCGATCCCGAGCTGGTGCGCGGGCGCGCCGCCGACCTGCACGCGACCAGCGAGGAATTCCTCAAGGCCTCCTGGGCCGCGGCCGCCGCCGGGGGGAAGGCGCCAATCGACCTGGGTGCTTCGGCGTACCAATCTCTCGCCGATGTCCGCGACCGCGCGCTCGAGCGGGGGCAGGGCTGGTGGACGCTGTCCCCGTTCGCCGCCGGACCGGATCCGGGCGCCGATGCCACCGGCGACCCGGCGTCCGCAGAGATCGGCTCGCGCATCGTGCCCGTCCACCCGACCGAGTCCTGGCGGGGCGACACCGATGCCGCGGTGGCGGCGATCAAGGCCGGCCTGCGCGAGGGCTGGCGCGTGGTGATGATCGCCGAGGGCAAGGGCATGGTCAAGCGCATGGTCGAGGTGCTGACCGATGCCGAGGTCGGGACCAAGGCCGTGCGGGTCCTGAACAACCCGCCCAGGGCCGGGGTCGCGACCGTGCTGATGGGTGAACTCGCCCACGGCTTCCGGCTGGACTCGGTCAAGCTCGCGGTCTTCACCGATGGCGACCTGTCGGGGCGCGCGCCGGCGGACAAGTCGATGCGGCGGATGCCGGCCCGGCGCAAGAACCAGATCGATCCGCTGGAGCTCAGGCCCGGCGATCCCGTGGTGCACCAGCAGCATGGCGTCGGGCGCTATGTGGAGATGATCCAGCGCACGGTGGGGGAGTCGACGCGGGAATATCTCGTGATCGAATATGCGCCGAGCAAGCGCGGCCAGCCCGGTGACCGGCTGTTCGTGCCGATGGACCAGCTCGACCAGGTCACCCGCTATGTCGGCGGCGAGAATCCGACCCTGGACAAGATGGGCGGCGCGGACTGGAACAAGCGCAAGTCCCGGGCCCGGCGTGCGGTGAAGCAGATCGCGGCGGAGCTGATCAAGCTCTATGCCGCCCGGCAGGCCTCGCGCGGACACGCGTTCTCCACCGACACCACGTGGCAGCGCGAGCTCGAGGACGCGTTCGCCTATGTCGAGACGCCCGACCAGCTCGCCTGCATCACCGAGGTCAAGCAGGACATGGAGCAGGTCGTGCCGATGGACCGGCTGATCTGCGGTGACGTCGGTTATGGCAAGACCGAGATCGCCGTGCGTGCCGCGTTCAAGGCGGTGCAGGACGGCAAACAGGTCGCCGTGCTGGTCCCGACGACGATCCTGGTGCAGCAGCACGCCCAGACGTTTGCGGATCGGTACGCCGGATTCCCCGTGCGGGTCGGGTCGCTCTCCCGGTGCCAGACCGACGCCGAGGCCAAAGAGGTCATCGACGGGGTCGCCACCGGGCGCGTCGACGTCGTGGTCGGCACGCACCGGCTGCTGTCGTCGGAGATCGCATTTCACGATCTTGGCCTGGTGATCATCGACGAGGAGCAGCGCTTCGGTGTCGAGCACAAGGAGAAGCTGAAGCAGTTGCGGCTCAACGTGGATGTGCTGGCGATGTCGGCGACGCCGATCCCGCGGACGCTGGAGATGGCGATCACCGGGATCCGGGAGATGTCGACGATCGCGACGCCACCGGAGGAGCGGCATCCGGTGCTGACCTTCGCGGGGCCCTATGACCGGGCCCAGGTGATCGCGGCGATCCGGCGGGAGCTGCTGCGGGAGGGGCAGGTCTTCTATATCCACAACCGGACCCAATCGATCGACAAGGTCGCGGGGCAGCTCGCGGAGTGGATCCCCGAGGCGCGGGTGGTGGCGGCGCACGGCCAGATGGGGGAGAAGCGCCTGGAGCAGGTGATGCTCGACTTCACCGACCGCAAGGCCGATGTGCTGGTCTGCACGACGATCGTCGAGGCAGGCCTGGACATCTCCACGGCGAACACCTTGATCATCGAGCGCGCCGACCTGCTGGGCCTGTCCCAGCTGCATCAGCTGCGCGGGCGGGTGGGGCGCAGCCGGGAGCGCGGCTATGCCTATCTGCTCTATCCACCCGACAAGCCGCTGACCGAGACCGCGCACGACCGGCTGACCACGATGGCCTCCACGAACGAACTCGGGGCGGGCATGACGATCGCGATGAAGGACCTGGAGATCCGCGGCGCCGGCAACCTGCTGGGCGGGGAGCAGT
>JAUNRO010000042.1:0-3816 GCA_030544185.1 Propionibacteriaceae bacterium
GTTCCGCGAGCAGCTCGGCAACGACGATCCCGAGTTCATCGGCGTCCAGAATCCGGGTGGCACCCGCGCCGACTTCGACGCCGGGGACATCACCTATCAGGAGGCCGCGTCGATCCTGCCGTTCGCGAACACCCTGATGACCACGCAGCTCACCGGCGCCCAGGTCAAGACCATGCTGGAACAGCAGTGGCAGCGCGATGCCGCCGGCGCTGTCCCGTCGCGTCCGTTCCTGGCGCTGGGGCTGTCGGAGAACGTCACCTATACCTATGACGAGTCCCGCGCCGAGGGCGATCGGATCACGTCGATCACGGTCAACGGTGAGCCGATCGACCCGGCGGGGCGCTACACCGTCGGGTCCGGGTCGTTCCTCATCTCCGGTGGCGACAACTTCCGCGTGATCGGCGAGGGGGTCAACACCCGGGACACCGGCCGCGTCGATCTCGAGGCGTGGGTGGACTGGATCCGGACCCAGGACGGTGTCTCTCCGGAGTACGCCCGGCGTGGCGTGTCGGTGAGTCCGCTCCCGGCCGAGCTCACCGCGGGCGCACCGGTCACGATCTCGGTCGGTGTGCCTCAAGGGCCGGGACCGGTCGCGGTGGACACGCTGGACATCCACACCGGAACGCTGACCAACACCCAGCTCGAGGCCGTCCTGTTCCTCGGGGGCGGCACCGGCCTCCCGGTCGGCGCGGCGAGCGTCGTCGACGGCGAGGTCACCGCCCTGGAGATCACGGTGCCCGCCGGCACCGCCGCGGGGACCGGGGTGCTCGAGCTCCGGGCGGCCCCCTCCGCCACGATCATCACCATTCCGGTGACGGTGACCGGTGCGACCACCCCGGAGCCCACACCGACTCCGAAGCCGACGCCGTCTCCGAAGCCGACCGCGAAGCCGGACAACCCCAACAAGGGCCCCGGAAAGAACAATGGTGTCGGCCCGGGCGGCAATCGCGGAAACGGAAAGACCGGCAAGGGTGAGCTGAACAACGGCAAGGGCCCGCGCAAGAACCGCTGATTGGCGGCACAATGCTGTGCATGTCCTATGGAAATTCTGGTTATCCGAATAATCCGTCCGACCCCAATCAGGGTTGGGCCGCCGCCCAGGATCCGAATCAGGCCTGGGCCGGCGATCAGGGTGCACAGCCCACGTCGCAGTCGTCGGCCGGTTATGCCCAGTCGCAGCCCTCGGGCGACTATCCGGCGTCCCACTACGGCGGAGACTATGGTCAGCCCTCGGGCGGCGATTATGCCGGCGGTCAATATGGCGGGGAGTTCGCCGGCTCACAGCCCTCCGCACCGTCCTATCCCGGTGATTATCAGCAGCAGACCAGTGCGGGCGGATATGGCGGCCAGCCCGGCGGTGGCGGGGGGAGTTATCCCACCCGTCCCGCCGGCTCGTCGTCGAATGAGGACAGCTTCTTCAAGGCGCTGTTCGACTTCGGTTTCACGCGGTATGCCACGCCGTCGGTGGTGAAGATCCTTTATCTGCTCGGCATCGCGATGGGCGTGCTGCTGTGGTTCTTCTCCGGCTTGAGCATGATCATCGGTGGCGCGATCGCGGCGAGCAACCCCTACACCAGCGGTGGCAGTGGGGGCGGGGCGCTGCTCGGCGTCCTGGCCTGGGTCATCGGCCTGATCCCGCTGTTCTTCTGGATCGTGGGGCTCCGGGTCTCGCTGGAATACGCGCTGGCGATGGTCCGGCTCAACCAGGACTCCAAGGCGATCCGGACGAAGCTCGACGCCTGAGCCACGAACTCAGAACAGCATCGCCTGGCCCGGGTCCGACAGGATCCGGGCCACGTCGGCGAGGAACAGCGAGCAACCCTCCCCATCCATCAGCCGGTGGTCGAAGGAGACCGCGAGCGTGGTCACCCACCGCGGCTCGATCCGCTCGGCCGTGCCCTCGCCGACGACCCAGGGCCGCCGGGCGATCTGGCCGAGAGCCAGGATCCCGGCCTCGCCCGGGTTGAGGATCGGCGTTCCCCCGTCGATGCCGAACGGGCCCACGTTGGTGATCGTGAACGTGCCGCCCGCGAGCTCCGACGGCTGCGTCCGCCCTTCCTTGGCGCGCGCGCTGACCTCGTTGAGCGCCGCCGCCAGCTCGCGCAATTGCAGGTCGCCGGCGTCCTTGATGTTCGGCACAAGCAGCCCGCGCGGGGTGGCCGCGGCGATACCGAGGTTCACCTGGCCGTGATAGATGATCTCCTGCGCGGCCTCGTCCCAGGACGTGTTCATCTGCGGGGTCCGGCGCAGGGCCAGGCACACGGCCTTGGCGACCAGCACCAGCGGCGACAGTTTGATGTCGCGGAACTCCCGCGCCCTGCGCAGCCTCTCCAGCAGCTCCATCGACGCGGAGACGTCGCAGGTCACCCACTCGCTGGCGTGCGGGGCGGTGAACTTCGAGGTCACCATGGCTGCGGCGGTGGCCTTGCGGACGCCCCGGATCGGCTCGCGGCGATCGACGAGCCCGTTGTCGTGGGCGGCGGGCGCGGCGGAGGCGTGGCGCGCGGCGATGAACGCGTCCACGTCCGGGCGGGTGATCACCCCACCTGGCCCGGTCCCGGTGACCTCGTGCAGGTCCACACCGCGATCCTTGGCGTATTTTCGCAGCGGTGGCTTCGCCAACGCCTTGTTGGCGGGGACCTGCGCGGGGTGCGGCTGGCGCGCGGGCTCGCCGGGGCGTGGCAGCGGCGCCCCGGAGCGGCCGGAGCGCACCGGGTGCAGCGGCTCGCTCGCATCCGCCGGCCGCCCGACGGGATGGTCGGTGCCGAAGGACTCCTCGACCGCGTGCTGGGCCGCGGCCGCGCCGGCGTCCCGCTCGGCCGCCTGCCCTCGCCGCGCGCGGCGTCTCGTGGCGCCCTCGGTGGGGCCATAGCCGACCAGATTGGGCGTGCGCCTCGTCGTGCGCCTCGCCGGAGCCGTCGTCGATCCGGATCAGCGGCGTCCCGACGGCAACGGTCTCGCCCGCGGGCACCAGGATCGCTGCAACCTTGCCCGGCCAGGGGATGGGCAGCTCGACCAGGGACTTCGACGTCTCGACCTCGACCACGATGTCGTTGATCTTCACCTCGTCGCCCTCGGCCACGAGCCAGCGAACGATCTCCGCCTCGGTGAGGCCCTCGCCGGGATCGGTCAGATTGAAGGTCTTCACATCGCTCCTTGCGTGGTCAGCGCGGGTCAGTAGGCCAGCGAGCGGTCGACAGCATCGAGGATGCGGTCCAGATCGGGAAGATAGTCCTCCTCGACCCGGCTCGGCGGATAGGGCACGTCATAGCCGCCGACGCGCAGCACCGGCGCCTCCATGTCATAGAAGCACTGTTCGCCCAGTCGCGCCGCCAGCTCGGCACCCAGCCCGAAGGAAACCTGGGCTTCGTGCACGATGACCGCTCGGGAGGTCTTGTGGACCGAGGCGACGACGGTCGCCATGTCGAGCGGCGACAGCGTCCGCAGGTCGACGACTTCCAGCGAGTGCCCCTCCGCCCGGGCGGCCTCGGCGGCCTGCAGGCACGTCTTGACCATCGGGCCATAGCAGAGCAGCGTCAGATCCGTCCCTTCGCGGACGACCGCGGCCGCGTGCAGCGGCAGCGGCTCACCCTCGGTGTCGACCTCGCCCTTGTCGTGGTAGCGGCGCTTGGGCTCGAGGAAGATATAGGGATCGTCGGAGGCAATGACCTGCTGGATCATCCAATAGGCGTCCTGGGCGTTGGAGCAGGTGACGACCTTGAGCCCGGTGGTGTGGGCGAAATATGCCTCGGGGGATTCCGAGTGGTGCTCGACCGCGCCGATGCCGCCGCCGTAGGGAATCCGGATGACCACCGG
>JAUNRO010000042.1:3826-14012 GCA_030544185.1 Propionibacteriaceae bacterium
ATCGTGCCGCGGGAGCGGTGATGGATCTTCGCGAGCTGCGTCACGATCTGGTCGTAGGCCGGGAAGACGAACCCGTCGAATTGGATCTCGACCACGGGCCGATAGCCCCGCATCGCCATTCCGATCGAGGTGCCGACGATGCCGGACTCCGCGAGCGGGGAGTCCATCACCCGGGTCTCGCCGAACTCGGCCTGCAGTCCCTCGGTGATGCGGAAGACCCCGCCGAGCTTGCCGATGTCCTGGCCGGCGAGAACGACCTTCGGGTCGGATTCCAGCGCGCGCCGCAGGCCGGCATTGAGGGCCTTGCCCACCGTGAGGGTCTGCCCCATCAGTCGTCCTCCCCGAAGCTGTCGGCGTACGCCTGATAATCGGTCTGTTGATCGACCAGATGCTGGGTCTTTTCGGCATAGACCAGGTCGAAGCTCTCCTTGAGCGTCGGATCGGGCAGCGCGAGCGTGCGGGCCCGCAGGTCGGCCGCCACGTCGTCGGCCTCAGCGGACACCTCGTCGAAGAACGACTGATCGACCGCGCCGGAGCGCCGCAGATAGGCGCGGACGCGCTCAAGGGGGTCCTTGAGCTTCCAGCTCTCCAGCTCGGCCGCCAGGCGATATTTGGTCGGGTCATCGGAGGTCGTGTGCGCCCCCATGCGATAAGTGAAGGCCTCGATGAGGGCCGGACCCGCGCCGCTGCGGGCGCGATCAAGGGCCCAGGACGTCACGGCGTACATCGCCAGCACGTCGTTGCCGTCGACCCGGATCCCGGGGAAGCCGAACCCGTCGGCGCGCCGCGCGATGGGGATCCTGGTCTGCCGGGTCGTCGGCACCGAGATGGCCCACTGGTTGTTCTGGCAGACGAACACGACGGGTGCCTGATAGGACGCACTGAACAGCAGCGCCTCGTTGACGTCGCCCTGGGAGGTGGCACCGTCCCCGAAGTAGGCCAGGACGGCCTCGTCGGCGTCCGCATCGCCGGTCGCGGTGGCGCCATCGGCGGAGATCCCCATCGCATAGCCCACGGCGTGCAGGGACTGGGAGCCGACCACCATCGTGTAGGGATGGAAGTTCCCGGCGTTGCCCGCCCAGGAGCCGAGGTCGACGCCGCGGAACACCGCGGTGATCGCCACCGGGTCGAGGTCCCGGCACCAGGCGACCGCAAGCTCGCGATAGCTGGGGACGACGTAGTCGTGCGGCCGCGCGGCCCGCGCCGAGCCGACCTGGGCGGCCTCCTGGCCCGTCATCGACGCCCACAGCCCGAGCTCGCCCTGCCGCTGCATCGCGGTGGCCTCGGTGTCGATGCGCCGGGCGATGACCATGTCGCGGAGGAAACCCGCGATCTGGGCGTCGTCGCCGGTGAATGAGAACTCGGGGTGCTCGACGCGCTCACCCTCGGGGGTGAGGAGCTGCACCGTGCCCGCGTCGGGCACCGGGACCGTTGTGCTCACCGGCTGTCCTTTCCGACGGTTCCGTAAGTTTCGGATCGATCAAAGCACGAAAATGCTGACGCCCACACCCCTTGGACCGACGTAACCGCGGGTCATCTGGGCATCAGCTCGCCGCACTGCGGTGTTCCAACACCACCGCCCCACCCGAGGATGCGGCCAGGGCGGCGGCGATCTCCCCGGGTTCGTGGTCGAGGTCGGCGATGGCGTACGCCGCCCCGACCGGGGTCACCAGGAGCCGCGGTGGCTGCTCCTCGGTGACCACGAAGCGCACCTCGTGCCACTCGAACCGCTTGCCACGGGGGAACGTCACGCCGTCGTCGGCAATCACGAAGGCGAGCGGATCCTCCTCCGCGCCCCGCTCGGCCTTGCGGCGATGGTCCCAGCCCGCATAACTCGCATAGAGCCCGGAGAACACGGTCACGGCCCCGAAGATATGGGTCGCCCCCTCGGCCTGGGTGATCCACAGCCACCCACCCGCCGCCATGATGATCAGGCCCGGCGCGATCAAGGCGATGGTGCCGATCGGCCCGGTCCAGAACGAGCGATGCCGGTGCTGGGCATGGGCGTTGAGCCGGACGACGAGGGGTTCCACGGGTGACACATTAACCTCAACGCCTCCTAGGCTGGGCCGCATGAGCCAACCTCCCGTGCCGGGTGCCCCGGGTCCCCATGCCCCGCAGCGGCGCTTGCCCCAGTGGCCCATCATGCGCAAGAAGCAGACGTTCGTGGTGCCGATCATCGCGATCGTCGTGGGCGCGCTGGTCATGGCCCTGTTCGTGGTCATAGCGGTCGTCACGACGCCGGGGATCGGCATCGTCGCGCTGATCCTGACCTCGGCCTCGGCCATCGTCGGCATCCTGCTGCTCACCTGGCTCGACCGCTGGGAGCCCGAACCCCCACACCTGTTGATCGCCGCGTTCTTCTGGGGTGGCGGGGTGTCGCTGGTGATGGTGTTCCTCGCGAGCCCGGTCCTGGCGCTGTTCGGTGGCGACGGGTTGTTCTTCAGCGCGGTGATCTCGGCCCCGCTGGTGGAGGAGTCGGCGAAGGGGCTCTTCCTCGTGCTGGTGCTGCTCACCACGCGCCGCGGCCGCTCGGAGTTCAACTCGCTGACGGATGCGTTGGTGTACGCCGGCTTCGTCGGCATCGGCTTCTCGTTCATCGAGGACCTGCTCTATCTCGCCGGGGAGTCGACCCTGGGCGCGGCGCTGACCCTGGCCGGGGTGCGGATCGGGCTGGGCGCCTGGTCGCACTCGATCTATGTGGCGATGACCGCGATCGGGCTCTGGCTTGGCGTGAGCTCACGGGGCGCAATGAGGTTCGTCTATCCGGTCCTCGGCTGGTGCGTGGCGGTCCTGCTGCACGCGATCCACAACGGCGCGGCCTTCCTCGGCGCGGGCGCCTACTTCACCTCGCTCGCAATCTTCTCGCTGCCCGCGTTCCTGGCTTTCTTGTTCATCGCGATCCGCTCTCACCGACGCGAGGGCGAGATCGTGCGCAGCCAACTGCCGATCATGGTGCACAACGGCTGGGTCACCCCGCAGGAGGCCAGCTGGCTGAGCCACCTGCGCTCGCGCCGTGGTGCGCTCGCGCACGCCAGGCAACTCGGTCGCACGGAGCGCACCCGCGTGGCGGTCTTCCGCGACCACGCCACCGAACTCGCGTTCGTGCGGCACCGCCTCGACCGGATGGGCCCGCCTTACAGCGCCGATCTCCTCGCCCAGCACGGCAACCTCGTGGCGCTCCTGCAGGCCGATAAACAGTGGGTCGCCCAGCACCTGCCGCGGCCCGCCCAGAACTGGCTGCCCATCGACCCGGTCCCGGGGCAGGAATACGGCGTCCCCCCGATGCGCTGACTCAGTCGGCGCGCCACACCTCCAGCGCCTTCTCCCGCGAGTCGAAGATCTGCGGATCGAGCTTGCCCTTGGCCAGCGCCGCTCCGAGCCGGGCGCGGGTGAACGCGTTGCTCGTATAGCGCGTCGCCTCCAGGTAGTAGTTGTCCAGTAGCCCCTGGACCATGTCCACATAGGGATCGATGAGCTCCGGCACGATCGAGAAGTTGTCGTAGTTCACGATTGCCCGCACCCGCTGGCCCAGCGGTGCGAGCCGGGCGACCACGGCCTTGTGCAACCGCTCGATGTCGTTGGCGTTGCGGACCTCCAGACCCTCGAAGTCGATGAAGAACTGCAGGTTCTCCTCATCGAGCTGCAGCCGGTCCGCGATGGGGGTGTCCAGCAGGTCGCGGCGCAGATCCATGGGCTCATCGGCGAAGATCCGGGCATCCATCGTGCGGGTCATCGACCGCACGATCGGCGTGAACTCCATGTGGTCGAGGACGTCGCGCTCCAGGTTGATCCCGGGCGCGATCTCGACCAGCTCCAGCCCATCGGGCACGAGCCGGAACACGCAGCGCTCGGTCACGAACAGCACCCGCTTGCCCCGGCGCAGCGCCTCCTCCCCGGAGAACGTGCGGTGTTCGACCTCGTTGACGAACTTGGTGATCGTGCCCTCGCTCTGGATCCGCAGCTGGCGGCCGACGACCTCGGTCCGCAGGCCGCCGGCGGTGAAGGTGCCGACGAAAACCACGGTCCGGGCGTTCTGGGAGATGTTGATGAACCCGCCCGCGCCCGCCAGCCGCGAGCCGAACTTGGAGACGTTGAGGTTGCCGTGCCGATCGGCCTGGGCGAGGCCGAGGACTGCGATGTCGAGCCCGCCGCCGTCATCGAAGTCGAACTGGCTCGGCTGGTCCAGGATCGCCTGGGAGTTGCTGGCGGCACCGAAATTGAGCCCGCCCGCGGGGATCCCGCCGATCACGCCCGGCTCCGCGGTCAGCGTGAGCAGATCGATGATGCGCTCCTCGTTGGCGATCGCGGAGACGCCTTCGGGCATGCCGATCCCGAGGTTGACCACGTCGTTGGCGGAGAGCTCCATCGCGGCCCGCCGGGCGATGATCTTGCGCGGGCCGTCGGGCAGCGAGGTGGTCGTCGTGGTAGGCACCCGGATCTCCTGGGCGAAGGCGGGTGAATAGGGCTCGACGAACGTCTGATAGTGATATTCGGGCTTCTCGGCGACCACGACACAGTCGACCAGCACCCCCGGCACCTTCACCTGACGGGCGTTGAGGGAGCCGCGCTCAGCGATCCGCTCGACCTGGGCGATGACCACGCCGCCGCTGTTGCGGGCAGCCATCGCGACCGCGCGGGCCTCCAGCGTCAGGGCCTCGCGCTCCATCGTGAGGTTGCCGTCGAGATCGGCCGTGGTCGCCCGGACGATGCCGACATCGATCGGCAGGGCCTTGTAGAACAGGTAGTCCTCGTCGTCGATCCGCAACACCCGGACCAGGTCCGTGGTCGTCCGCTCGTTGATCTTGCCGCCGCCGAACCGCGGATCGACGAAGGTGCCGAGACCGACCCGGGTGAGCGTGCCAGGCTTGCCCGCCGCGATATCGCGGAACAGGTGGCAGATCACGCCCTGCGGGAGGTTGTACGCCTCCACGAGGTTTCCGGTCGCCAACCGCTGCAGCTTCGGCACCAGGTCCCAGTGGCCGCCGATGATCCGCGAGACCATTCCCGCATGACCGAAATGGTTGAGCCCGCGGGAGTCCCCATCGCCCTGGCCCGCGGCATACATCAACGTCAACCCGGTCGGCGTGCCCGTGGCGAGGAAGCGCTCCTCCAGCGCGACCGCGATGTTCTCGGCGAACCCGATCCCCACGAAACCGGTGGTCGCGATGGTGTCGCCGGGGCGGACGAGCTTGACCGCCTCCGCGGCACTGACGAGCTTGCCGGCGGTGTGGCCCGCACGATGCATGGGATGGGAATTCTGACGCACGCTCGCTCCGTTCGTCGCTGACGAGTTCTGGAGGCCCAGCCTAGGGATCGGTCCGTCCCCCGTGCCGGTGATCCGCCGGCTGGTCGAGTGGGGCCCGGTAGATTCGGGGCTGTGACGATCTCGGTACGCATCATCCCGCCCGCCAAGCACCTGGACTTCATCCGGGCCCAGCGCTCGGCGTCGTTCCTGCAGACCCCCGCCTGGGCAAAGGTCAAGTCGGAGTGGGAGTCGGAATCGCTCGGCTGGTTCGACGCCGACAACCAGATGATCGGCGCGGGCCTCGTGCTCTATCGACAGGTGCCGAAGCTGAAGCGGTTCCTCGCCTATCTGCCCGAGGGCCCGGTCACCGACTGGGGCGCGGTCGACATCGACGCCTTCCTGGCGCCGCTGGTCGCCCACGCGAAGGACCGCGGCGCGTTCGGGGTGCGCATCGGCCCGGCACTGCTGGCCCGCGCCTGGGACGCCGAGACCATCAAGGCCGCGATCGCCGATCCGGCCATCCGATCGCTGTCTGAGGTCGAGCCCGACGAGACCAACCAGATCGCGACCCGCCTGCACAACGCGCTGCGCTCGGGTGGCTGGCTGGCGCCCAAGCCCGACGGCGAGGGCTTTGCCGCGGGGCAGCCCCGGTTCAACTTCTGGTTGCCGCTCGCGGACGCCGACGGCTGGCCCCGGGCCGCCGAGGACGTGCTCAAGGGCATGAACCAGCTGTGGCGACGCAACATCAAGAAGGCCGCCAAGTCGGGTGTCGTGGTCCGCCAGGGCACGCGCGGCGACCTCGCTGCCTTCCACCGGGTCTATCTGGAGACCGCGGAGCGTGACCGTTTCACGCCGCGACCCCTGGACTATTTCGAGGTGATGTGGGACGCCCTGCGCGCCGAGGATCCCGACCGAATCCGGCTCTATCTCGCCGAGCACGAAGGTGACCTCGTCGCGGCCACCACGTGGGTCCGCGTCGGTGCCCACGCGTGGTATTCCTATGGCGCCTCGACCGCCGCCAAGCGTGACGTGCGCGGGTCGAACGCGATCCAGTGGCAGATGATCCAGGACGCGCTGGCTGCGGGCGCAACCGTCTATGACCTGCGCGGGATCACCGAATCGGTGGCCTCGGACGACCCGCACCTGGGCCTGATCCAGTTCAAGGTCGGCACGGGCGGGCGCGCGGTCGAATATCCGGGCGAGTGGGATCTGCCGATCAACCGGCCGCTCTATCGCGCGTTCGACGCGTACATGAATCGCGGGGCGATCACCGCCCAGGTGAAGCAGGTCGTGCGCAACCCCGTCGGGCTGCTGACCCGCGCGCTGCAGCTGAGTGCCAAACCGATCGGCGCCGTGCGTACGCTCCAGAAGGCCGCTCGGGACCAGCACTGAGAGATGGGCCCGGCTCAGTTCAGCCGGGCCAGCCGACGCGCGATCTCGATGTGGATCTGGAAGCTCGGTCGCATCGCGTCGGTCGCGTGGAAGTTCATCACGACGTGTGCGTCCTGCGCCGGATAGCGGAACAGGTGGGTGGCGGTTAGCCCGAGACCGCCGGTGGGCTCCGGCAGGCCGCGCAGCAGCAGCGGAGTGAACTCGCCGAACCGCAGCGTGGCCAGGCCCGCGCAGTAGTGGATCCCCGGCCGCAGCCGGGCCCGGCGCCGGGACAGCTGGCTCAGCAGGCCGGGGTCGATCAGCCGGCCGTCGTGCAGCGCCTGCTGGAAGCGGACGAGGTCATCGATGGTCGTCACAGCGCCCCCGTCCACCGAACCCACGCTGACGGCGGGAGTCCGGCTGACCTCGGTCCGACCCAGCCACATCGGTGCGATGTCGAGGTCCGCCAACTCGGCCCGGCTGGCGTTCAGGTGCGGCTGGTGGGTGCCTGGCATCCCGCTCGGGTCGAAGACGTGGCTGGCCAACAGTTCCCCCGCCGGAGCGTCGCCGACCTCCTCCGCCACACGGAGCAGGAGCGCATAGCCCGCATCGGAATAGTGAAATCGCTCGCCAGGGCGCCCGACGGGTGCCAGCCCGGCGGCCTCCCCCAGAAAGTCCCGTAGGGTCCACCGACGATCGAGATCGTCGGGCAGCATCGTCATGGCGCAGGCGGTGTGCTGGCCGCGCGGCGGCAGGAACGGGTCCGGCAGCCCCGAGTGGTGGCTCAGCAGGTGGTCGACCGTCAGCTCGTGGGCCAGGTCGACACCCGGGACGGCTGGCAGTCGGGCGAGCTCTGCGGCAGGCACAACGGTGCCGACCGGCGTGTTGAGCGTGAGCAGCCCGCGCTCGATGAGGCGACCGATCACGACAGCGGTGAACAACTTGCCGATGCTTGCGCAGTGGAAGGGACGCTCCGCATCGCCGTAGCTGAAACGGACCCCGGGCGCGCGGACGAAGACCTGGGGCGCGGGCAGGCGGGGCGCTCGCCGCCGGGTCTGGGCGTCGAGCCTGCGCCGCAGCGGACCGTCGAGCCAGGCCTGGAGTGCGGTGCCGGGTGCCATGGTCAACTCCATTCAGAGGCGCCAGAGAAGATATGCCTCATAGATATATCTAACAGACATGTCTATGAGAAGCAAGGCCCGATAAGCTTCCGCCATGGCACACGTGATCCTGGGGCTGCTGTTGTTGCGGTCGATGAGCCTCTATGACCTGATCCGCGCCTTCGAGGCCGGCGTTTCCCTCTTCTACAGCGCGAGTTCGGGCAGCATCAAACGAGCCCTCGATGGGCTGCTCGTCAGCGGCCGGGTCGAGGTGGAGAGCGTGGATGCGGGGGCGCGGGGACGGAAGGTCTATCGCGTCACCGCCGAAGGACGCGCTGCCTTCGGCGCCTGGATGCACAGCGAGCTCACCGAGGCCAGCGTGGAAACGGCGGCCTTGTCGCGGCTGTATTTCCTCGGCCTCATCGATGCCGCCGAGCGGCCTCAGGTGCTGGACCTCATCGAGGCCCGGATCGCCGGCGACCTCGCCCGCCTGGAAGCCCTCGCCGACCTGGTGAACGGCACCGACGTGCCGCCCGAGCTCGGCCACGTCGCCCGCTACCAGAAGGCGACCCTGGCCTACGGTCTGGAGTCCCATCGGTTCGCCCTCGACTGGTTCCGCACCGCGGCGAGCCAGTGACCGGGTTGGCCCTGCCCGCCTTCGATGAGCCGCGCCCTTTGCGTACGCTGAGGGGGGCCGCCACAAAGAGGAGGGACCGTGTTGGCCTGCCGCGTGATCTGCCTGCACTCCGCGCTGGGGCTGACCGCCGGGGTGCTCGAGTTCGCCGACCTGCTGCGCGCCGAGGGCTGCACGGTCGAGGCGCCGGACTTCTATGACGGGCTGACCTTCACCTCCTCGGCCGAGGGCACGGCCTATCGCGATGAGATCGGCTATCCCCGCCTGCTCGAGCGGGTCGCGGATCTGCAGGTCGAGGGGGCGGCGCTGGTCGGGTTCTCGCTCGGCGGCTCGCTGGCGCAGCGGTTGTGTCGGCCGGGGGTACGCCTGGTGTCGCTGGTGAGCGCGCTCGATCCGCTGCCGCCGGGACGGCGGTGGTGCGGGGTGGATGTGCAGCTGCACCAGCGCGCCGACGAGCCGCGGGTGGACGACGACGGGGTGGCCGCGTTCCGGGCCGCGGTGGCGGCGGAGGGGGCGATGTTCGACCACTTCGTCCTGCCGGGCTCGGGCCGGCTGTTCACCGAGCCGTCCCAGCCGGAATATGACCGGGACCTGACCGAGCTCACCGTCGACCGGATCATCGCCGCGCTCTGACCCGCACCGGTTCAGCGGTTCGCCTGCCGGTCGCCGCCGAGCAGGCCGACGACGAGCAGGACCAGGATGCTGATGATCAGCAGCACGAACGACAGGCCGACGGCCAGCGCGAGGTTGGACTCGAAGCCGATGAAGATCGCCAGCGGCATCGTCTGGGTGACGCCCTCGCGGTTGCCGGCGAAGAACAGCGTCGCCCCGAACTCGCCGAGGGCGCGGGCCCAGGCGAGGACGACGCCGCTGAGGATCGCGCGGCGGGCGACCGGGACCATGATGTGCCAGAACAGCCCGAGCTCGGAGGCCTTGTCCACCCGGGCCGCCTCCTGGATCGCCGGGTTGACCTCCTCGAACCCCACGCGGGCGGCCCGGACGAAGAAGGGCCCGGCCACGAAGACCTGGGAGAGGACGACCGCGACCGTCGTGAACGGCAGGTTGATGCCGAGCGCAGCCAGCGGCGTACCCAACCAGCCGTTGCGGCCGAACACCTCCAGCAGCGCGATGCCCGCGACCATCGGCGGCAGCACGATCGGCAGGTCGATCAGCAGGGTGACGATCGATCGGCCGGGGAACCGCCAGCGGGCCAGGGCGTACGCCAGCGGCAGGCCCGTGGCGACGATCACGACCATCGCCGCGAGCGAGGTGCCGAGCGAGAGCCGGACCGCGGCGTGCACCTGCGGATCGCTGAGATAGGTGCTCAGGTCGCCGGTCAGCGCGACCCACATCAGCCCGAGCAGGGGGACGCCGAGCAGGCCGACCAGCAGCAGCGCCGGGGGCACGAACCAGACGGTGTCGATGGCCCGGGTGCGGCCGGTCGGCCTCCGCGTCGCCTGCAGGTCGGTGCTCAAGTCGCCGTCGGCATGTAGCCCGCCTCGGTCAGCACCGCGTGACCCTGGCCCGTGGTCATGAACTCGATGAAGGTCTTCCCGGCCTCGGCGTGCTTGCCCGCGGTGACGGGGGCGATCTGGAGCTTGAGCTCGGTGTTCACGTCGTTGGGCACGTCCACGGTGGTGAGGCCCTTGCGCTCGGCCGGGACGTCGGTGACGAAGACGATGCCGGCGTCGGCCTCGCCGAGCTGGATCTTCTGCACGATCGGCTGGACGCCGAGCTCGCGGGAGACGGTGTTGTCGGTGACGGCCTTGGTGAAGCCGGGGTTCTGCTGCTCGACCTTCTCGAAGGTCTTCGTCGTGGTCATCCAGATCGGCA
>JAUNRO010000043.1:0-972 GCA_030544185.1 Propionibacteriaceae bacterium
TGAAGCCCGCCCAGCGTGCCGTCGTCCACCGAGCGTGCCCAGCAAGACACGCTGAGTGCGGGGTAGGCACGCTGGAGGGGTGTTTCGTGTGCGGGGCGATCAGAAGATCAGCGGATCGATCGCAGCAGCGAGGAAGATGAGCGCGAGATAGCTGTTGGACCAGTGGAACAACCGCATGGGCCTGAGTTCGGCACCGATGGCGCCGGCGTTCGCCCGGCCCAGCAGAGCGACGGCCTCGATGAGGAACACCACGCCACTGACCACGGCCACGACCGGATAGAGCCAGCCGGTCCCAGCGGCGGGCCACAGCGTGAGCGACACGGCCACCATGAGCACCGAATAGACGAGGATCCGCCGGGCGACCCGGGGCGCGGACATGACGACCGGGAGCATCGGCACCCCGGCGGCCTTGTAGTCCTCGCGATAGCGGAAGGCCAGCGCCCACGTGTGCGGCGGGGTCCACAGGAAGACGATGAGGAACAAGATGATCGGGGGCAGCGCGATGGACCCGGTGACCGCGGTCCAGCCGATCAGCGGCGGGAAGCACCCTGCGATACCGCCCCAGACGATGTTCTGCGACATGGTCCGCTTGAGCCACATCGTATAGACGAGGACATAGAACGCGTTGGCCGCGAGAGCCAACACCGCCGACAACAGGTTGACGAAGACCGCGAACACCACCGTCGAGGCGATCCCGAGCACGATGCCGAAAATCGTCCCGTGCAGCGGCTGCACCTGGTGACGCGGCATCGGTCGCCGCCGCGTCCGCCGCATCTTCTCGTCGATGTCGCGGTCCAGCACGCAGTTGAACACGTTGGCGCTGCCCGCAGCGAAGGTCCCAGCCACCAGCGTCCAGAAGACCAGCATCAGGTTGGGCACGCCACCGGCCGCGAGGAACATCGCCGGCGCCGTGGTCACCAGCAACAGCTCGATGATGCGCGGTTTGGTGAGCGCCACATAGGCCTTGAGGAC
>JAUNRO010000043.1:982-13675 GCA_030544185.1 Propionibacteriaceae bacterium
TCAACCCAGGTGGCGGTCGCAGCGGGCGAGGTCACAGGGGTGGATTCGACGTGCAAGCGGGACACAACACCTTCTTCGTCGGCTCTTCCGGGCGGCTTCGAGAATCCCGGTGACTCCTCGGAATCCCGGTGACCGTGGCAGTCTACGCCAGACCACCCCGCTCCGGACGAATCATGCCGTCTCAGGTCGCCCGCCCCGGCGGTCACGGGGACAAATGGCAACCGTGCTCGTGGCCGCAGAAGGGCGCAGTAGGGTGTGGGAAACGGCACCCCTCGGGGTCTGATGGCCCGAGGATCGGCCCTTGCCTGCCCGCGATCGAGAGGAACTCGCGTGACCACGACAAGCACCCATCCCGCTGGCTGGACCGAGCTGGACACCCGGGCCGTCAACACCGCTCGCATCCTCGCGGCCGACGCGGTGCAGAAGGTCGGCAACGGCCATCCCGGGACCGCGATGAGCTTGGCCCCGGTGGCCTATCTGTTGTTCCAGAAAGTGATGCGGCACAACCCCGCCGATCCGTCCTGGACCGGTCGCGACCGCTTCGTGCTCTCCTGCGGGCACTCGTCGCTGACCCTCTATTGCCAGCTCTATCTCGGCGGCTTCGGCCTTGAGCTCGACGATCTCAAGGCGCTGCGCACGTGGGGGTCCCAGACCCCCGGCCATCCCGAATACGAGCACACCGACGGGGTGGAGACCACCACCGGCCCGCTGGGCACCGGCGTCGGCAACGCAGTCGGCATGGCCATGGCGGCCCGCCGCAAGCGCGGCCTGTTCGATCCCGACGCCGCCGTGGGGCAGTCGGTGTTCGATCACCAGATCTATTGCATCGCCTCCGACGGCGACCTGCAGGAAGGCGTCTCCAGCGAGGCCTTGTCCCTGGCCGGGACCCAGCGGCTGGGCAACCTGACCCTCATCTGGGACGACAACCGCATCTCGATCGAGGACGACACCCGGATCGCGTTCACCGAGGACGTCGCGGCCCGTTATGCGGCCTATGGCTGGCATGTGCAGACGGTCGACTGGGTGGGCGATGGCGACTACACCGAGAACCTGGCCGCCATGGCGGAGGCGCTCGAGGCGGCGAAGCAGGTCACCGATCGCCCCAGCTTCATCCAGCTCCGCACGATCATCGCCTGGCCGGCGCCCAAGCTCCAGGGGACCGGCAAGTCCCATGGCTCAGCGTTGGGTGACGACGAGGTGGCAGCCACGAAGGAACTGCTCGGGTTCGATCCGGAGCAGACCTTCGAGGTCGCCGACGAGGTCATCGCCCACACCCGCGGCCTGATCGAGCGAGGCAAGGCGGCCCAGGCCGAATGGCAGCAGAAGTTCGACGAATGGCATGCGGCCCACCCGGAGGCGGCCGCGCTGTTCGACCGGCTGGGCGCCCGGGAGCTCCCGGACGGCTGGGACGCGGAGCTGCCGGTCTTCGAGGCGGGCGAGAAGGGGGTGGCCACCCGGGCCGCCTCCGGCGATTTCCTCAGTGCTGCCGCCAAGACCCTGCCCGAGCTCTGGGGCGGCTCCGCCGACCTCGCGGGCTCCAACAACACCAGCCCGAAGGGCGAGCCGAGCTTCCTGCCCATCGACCGCCAGTCCGAGATGTTCTCGGGCGACGAATACGGTCGCGTGCTGCACTTCGGGATCCGCGAGCATGCGATGGGGGCGATCATGAACGGCATCGCCCAGCACGGCAGCACCCGGGTCTATGGCGGCACGTTCATGGTGTTCTCCGACTACATGCGCCCGCCGGTCCGGCTCGCCGCCATCATGGGCCTGCCGGTCACCTATGTCTGGACCCACGACTCCGTCGGTGTCGGGGAGGACGGGCCCACCCACCAGCCCGTCGAGCACCTCAGCGCCCTGCGTGCCATCCCCGGCCTCGATGTCGTCCGCCCGGCCGACGGCAACGAGACCGTGGCGTGCTGGAAGGCGATCCTGCACCACACCGACCGGCCCGCCGCGCTCGCGCTGACCCGCCAGAACGTCCCCACGTTCCCGCGCGGGAGCGACGGCTTCGCGGGGCTCGAGGACGTCGCCCGCGGGGCGTACATCCTGAAGGACTGCGAGGGCACGCCCGAGGTGGTCCTGATCGCGACCGGCTCCGAGGTGCAGTACGCCGTGGCCGCCGCCGATCAGCTCAACGCCGAAGGCACCCCCGCCCGGGTGGTGTCGATGCCCTGCCGCGAGTGGTTCGATGAGCAGGACGACGCCTATCGCGAGGCCGTCATCCCGCCGGCCGTGCGGGCCCGGGTCACCGTCGAGGCCGGCATTGCCATGTCCTGGGCCGACCTGCTCGGCGATGCCGGGCGCGCGGTGAGCCTGGAACACTACGGTGCCTCGGCCGCCGGCTCCGTGCTGTTCGAGAAGCTCGGCTTCACCGCCGACGCGGTCGTCAGCGCCGCGAGGGAATCCATCGCCGCGGCCGGGCAGCCGGCAGCGACGCTCCCCCGCCGGGCCGCTGGGCGAGTGCGGACGGCTGATCACTACGCAGCTCACTGACCTCGCCACCCGATCTCACGTAGAGGAAGCAATGAACATCCGTTTGAAGAACCTTGCCGATGCCGGTGTCTCGATCTGGCTGGACGATCTCTCCCGCCAGCGCCTGACCTCCGGCAATCTCAAGGAGCTCATCACCGAGAGCTCCGTGAGCGGTGTGACGACCAACCCGACCATCTTCGCGGCCGCGCTCGCTATGGGTGAGACCTATGACGAGCAGGCAGCGCAGCTGAAGCGTGACGGCGCCGACCTCGACGCCACGATCAAGGCGCTGACCACCACTGATGTCCGCGATGCCTGCGACCTGTTCGCCGACATTCATGCGAACACCGGCGGTTATGACGGCCGGGTGTCCATCGAGGTCGAGCCCGGGCTGGCCCGCAACGCCGAGGCGACGATCGCGCAGGCCGAGGAGCTGGCGACGATGGTCAGCCGGGAGAATGTCTTGATCAAGATCCCGGCGACGATGGAGGGCCTGCCCGCCATCACCGCGACCATCGCCAAGGGCATCTCGGTCAACGTCACCCTGATCTTCGCGCTGGAGCGCTATGACGCCGTGATCGATGCCTATCTGAGCGGCCTCGAGCAGGCGGCGGCGAATGGGGTCGACCTGTCCACGATCCACTCCGTCGCGTCCTTCTTCGTGTCCCGCGTCGACTCCGAGGTCGACAAGCGGCTCACGGCCATCGGCACCGACGAGGCGCTGGCGCTCAAGGGCAAGGCCGCTGTGGCCAATGCCCGGCTGGCCTATGAGCTCTATGGCAAGCGCTTCGCCGAGCCGCGCTTCCAGGCGCTCAAGGCCAAGGGCGCCAACCAGCAGCGGCCGCTGTGGGCCTCCACCGGCGTGAAGGACCCGGCCTATCCGGACACGCTCTATGTCGCCGAACTCGTCGCCGCCCCGTGCGTGAACACCATGCCGGAGGCGACCATGCAGGCCTTCGCCGACCACGGCGAGGTGTCCGGGGATACGATCAACGCCAACATCGACGATGCCCGCGAGACCATGGCGGCGCTCGGCGCGGTGGGTGTCGATATGACGGATGTCGTGCTGGTGTTGGAGAATGAAGGCGTTGACAAGTTCGTCGTCAGTTGGGATGAACTGGTCCAGACCGTCCGCGGAGCACTGGCTCGGCTCTGACGGCTGACCAGAGGAGCGGGAGGTGGTCGCGGTGAGTGTGGTCGTGACCTGCCTCGACGCCCCACACCTGGCGGCGACCGTCGCCGTCCAATTGCGGGCAGCGGTGGTGCGCCGCCAGGTGGATCCCGACTATGTGGTGCAGATCTGCCTCACCGGGGGCCGCATCGCGAACGAGGTCTATCGCCAGGTCGCCGCGGACGACGACGAGGCCCCGACCCTCGACTGGAACCGGGTCGAGTTCTGGTGGGGTGACGAGCGCTTCGTGCCGACCGCGAGCGCCTGTCGCAACGCCGGCCAGAGCCTCGCCCTCCTCGCCTCGTCCATCCCCCTCGCGCCGTCCCGGGTGCATCCGATGCCGTCCTCGGGGTCCGGCATGTCGGATCTCCGGCGAGCCGCTCTGCTCTATGAGAGCGAGCTCGGTGATACCACGTTCGATATCTGCCTGCTCGGCCTGGGCGAGGACGGCCACGTGGCCTCGCTGTTCCCCGACCATCAGTCGTTCGACCGCGGCGCGACGACCCGCGTAGTCGGCGTCACGAACGCCCCCAAGCCGCCCCCGGAGCGGTTGTCGGTGACGATGCCGGTCATCAACGACTCCGCGGAGGTCTGGGTCATCGCCGCCGGGGCCGCGAAGGCCCCCGCTGCCGCCCAGTCGATCGGCGGGGATCAGTCCTTGCCGGCGGGCGTCGTGACCGGCCGGGAGCGGACGATCTGGTTTCTCGACCAGGACGCGGCTCAGCTGCTGCCCTGAGCGCTGATCAGGATCAGTAGATGACCTCACCGCGCGCGCGGCGCTGCCGCAGCATCTCCAGGGCCTCGGTGAGGATGGCATCGGCCTCGGAATCGGAGCGGCGCTCCTTCACATAGGCCAGGTGCGTCTTGTAAGGCTGAATTTTCGGCGGCGGCGGCGGGTTCTCCTGATCGAGGTTGGCCGGCAGGCCGCACCGCGGGCAGTCCCACTGTTCGGGGATCTGGGCGTCAGCAGCGAACGCCGGCCGGGTCTCGTGTCGATTGGAGCAGAAGTATGAGACATAGAGCCGCGGCGCGGCATCTCCCCGCTCCGCTTCGCCCATGGGGCCGGCGCCGACACGGCTGCCACGAATGGCGCTCCCACCTACCACTGTGCCTCTCCTCGATGTGTTCGCCCGGCTACCCGGGTCCGGGCTCGTCCGACCGGAACCGGCCGGATGGTTCAACCGGCGTACGCCGGCGGTTCTTGGCTCTGGCGAGCCGGGTGCTACTCCTGTGTTCCTCGCTCAGCTGACACCGATGAATCGATAGAGCGCCAGCAGACCGAGGATGCAGCCAAACCAGATCAGCCCGACGACGATCGTCAGCCGGTCCAGGTTGCGTTCCGCCATCGAGGTGCCGCCCAGAGCGGTCGACATGCCACCACCGAAGAGATCGGACATTCCCCCGCCACGACCCTTGTGCAACAGCACGGACAACGCGAGCAGCACACTCGTGATGACCAACAGCACTGACAGCGTCAGAATGGGCCAGGGCATGGCGAGAGGCGCAAGAATCACGGCGCAACTTTAACCCCCGGGCTTCCGATTCCCAAACCTCCGCCCGACCATCGGACGGCGGCGTCTTCCCAGCGGTCCTTACACTGGCTCGATGAGGCGCAGAATCCGGCATCGGCTCGGCACGTTGCTGCGTTCCCACGTCGCCGGCAAGCAGGCGGCGGCCCGCGCCGAGGAGATCTGGGGTACGCCCGGGCCACGGCAATTCCGGGCCACCGATCCCATCTGGCGGGTCCACGATCACCCCGCCATGTATCTCGGCGGCATCGCCGCGCTCCTGCTGCAGTCGCTGCATCCCCGCGCCATGGCCGGGGTCGCGGGCCACAGCGGTTATCGCTCCGATCCCTGGGGCCGTGTGCAGCGCACCGCCGACTACATCGCCGCCACCACGTTCGGCACCGACGAGATCGCCGAGGCCGCCCTTGAGCGCGTGCGCGCAATCCACCGCCGGGTGCGCGGGCGTGATGATGTCGGGCGGCCCTATCGCGCCGATGATCCGGAGCTGTTGCGTTGGGTCGGGACCGCTGAGGCGTACGCCTTCCTGACGGCCCATCAGCACTGCGCGCAGACGCCGCTGAGCCCGGCCGAGGCCGACCTGTATGTCGCGCAGTCGAGCACGCTTGCCGAGCGTCTGGGGGCGACCGGGATGCCGGCGGATGTCACGGGGCTGCACGCGGCGCTGTCCGGGTTCGGTCCCGAGCTGGTCGCCACGCCGGCCGCGCTGGACGCCGCCGACTTCCTGCTGCGTGAGCCGCCGTTGCCGCCGTCGGCGCGAGCGGGGTACGCCGTGTTGGCCGCCGGTGCGGTGAGCCTGCTGCCGGACTGGGCCCGCGCCCGGCTCGGACTCTCCCGCTCACCGGCGCGCGTGGCGCTGGAGCGCAGAGCCGCCCGAATTGCGACTGCGGCGGTGGGCTGGGGGCTCGCCGGTCTGACCGACGAACCCGCCCGGCTCCACCACCGCAGCACGAACTGATTGGGGCAGGCGATCCGGCGTACTCGCTGCCGGATCGCCCGTGATCAGGCGTAGAACATCGCGATCTTCGAGAACTCGTCCGCCTTCAGGCTGGCCCCACCAACGAGACAGCCGTCGACATCCGGCTGGGCCATGATGTCGGCGACGTTGGCGGCGTTGACCGAACCGCCGTACTGGATGCGGACGGCATCCGCGACGTCGATGTGGCGCTCCTCGGCGATGAACCGCCGGATCGCGCCGCACACCTCCTGCGCGTCCTCCGGGGTCGCCACCTCGCCGGTGCCGATCGCCCAGACTGGCTCATAGGCAATGACGATGGTCGCCAGCTGCTCCGAGGGCAGGCCGCGCAGCGAGCCCTGGACCTGTTCCAGCGTATAGGGCACGTGCGCGCCCTCCTTGCGGATGTCGAGGCCCTCGCCGACGCACACGATCGGGGTCATCCCGTGGTCCAGGACCTTGGTGACCTTCTCGCGCACGACCGCATCGGTCTCCGCGTGATACTGGCGTCGCTCGGAGTGACCGACCACGACATACTTGCAGTTCAGCTTGGCGAGCATGGCGGCCGAGACCTCACCGGTGTAGGCACCGGAGTCCTGGGTCGACACGTCCTGGGCGCCGTAGCCGATCGGCAGCTTGTCGCCCTCGATCAGCGTCTGCACCGTCCGCAGGTCGGTGAACGGCGGCAGCACCACGACCTCGGAGCGCTCTCCGTCATGGTCCATGTCCTTCAGTGTCCAGGCCAGTTTCTGCACGAGGCCGTTGGCTTCGACATGGTCGAGGTTCATCTTCCAGTTGCCTGCCATGATCGGCAGGCGCAGCTTCTGCGTCACGTTTGTGTTTCCTTGTCAGTTGGCTTCGAGGGCGGCCAGGCCGGGAAGTTCCTTGCCCTCGAGATATTCGAGGGAGGCGCCGCCGCCGGTGGAGATGTGGCCGAAGTCGGAGTCGGCGAAGCCGAGCGCCCGCACGGCGGAGGCGGAGTCGCCGCCACCGACGACCGACAGGCCGTCAACCTTGGTCAGCGCGTCGGCGACCTCCCGGGTGCCGTTGGCGAAGGCCGCCATCTCGAACACACCCATCGGGCCGTTCCAGAACACGGTGTGGGCGCTGCGGATCACGTTGGCGAAGGCCTGCGCGGACTCCGGACCGATGTCGAGGCCCATCTGATCGGCCGGCATGGCGTCGGCGGCGACCACGGTGGGGGGCGCGTCGGCCTTGAACTCGGGCGCGACGACGACATCGGTCGGCAGGATGATCTCCTTGCCGAGCTTCTGCGCCTCGGCGAGGTAGTTCTTGCAGGTCTCGAGCTGGTCCTCTTCCAGCAGGGAGCTGCCGACCTCGTTGCCGTTGGCCTTGAGGAAAGTGAACAGCATGCCGCCGCCGATCACCAGGGTGTCGGCGGTCTTGAGCAGGTTGTCGATGACCTTGAGCTTGTCGGAGACCTTGGAGCCGCCGAGCACGACGACATAGGGGCTCTTGGTCTCGGTGGTCAGCTGCTTGAGGACCTGGACCTCTTTCTCGACCAGCAGGCCCGCGGCGTTCGGCAGCAGCTTGGCGACGTCATAGACCGACGCCTGCTTGCGGTGCACCACACCGAAGCCGTCGGAGACGAACACATCGGCACCGAGTCCGGCGTACTTCTGTGCCAGCTCGGTGCGCTCGGCCTCGTCCTTGGACTCCTCGGCCGGCTCATAGCGGACGTTCTCCAGCATCATGACCTCGCCGGAGCCGAGGTTGGCCGCGAGCTGCTGGGCGGACTCGCCCACCACGTCCTCGGCCAGCTTGACGTCGCGGCCGAGGAGCTCACCGAGGCGCTTGGCGGCGGGAGCGAGTGAGAACTTCGGGTTGACCTGGCCCTTGGGCCGCCCGAGGTGCGCCATCACGATGACGCCGGCGCCCGCGTCGAGGAGCGCCTGGAGAGTGGGCACCGAGGCCCGGATGCGGCCGTCATCGGTGATGACATCGCCGTCGAGAGGAACGTTGAGATCGCAGCGGATCAGGACCTTCTTGCCGGACAGGTCGCCGAGGTCAGAGATCGATTTCACCTTCAGCCTTCTTCCTTGTGTCGTGAGTGGTGATCAATCGGTGGTCTGGGCGGGCGCTGACCCGGGTCGTCCCGGGGACGCCCGACGGGGCCGCCGCTGGTGCGAACGGCCCCGTCGGTCACGTGGGCCACGCCCGGTGGCGTGGGTGGTCAGAGGCTGGCGCCGACCAGATTGGTCAGGTCGACGAGACGGCAGGAATAGCCCCACTCGTTGTCATACCACCCCAGGACCTTGACGAGGTTCCCGGTGACCTTGGTCAGCTGCGCGTCGAAGATGCAAGAGCCCGGGTCGGTCTCGATGTCCTTGGACACGATGGAGTCCTCGGTATAGATGAGCACACCCTTCATGGCGCCCTCCGCGGCCTTCTTGACCGCGGCGTTGACTTCCTCGACGGTGACGTCGCGGCTGGCCTCGAAGGTCAGGTCCGTGGCGGAGCCGGTCGGGGTGGGCACGCGCATGGCATAGCCGTCCAGCTTGCCCTTGAGTTCGGGGAGCACGAGCGACACGGCCTTGGCGGCACCGGTGGTGGTGGGAACCATGTTGAGCGCGGCGGCGCGGGAGCGGCGGAGGTCCTTGTGCGGGCCGTCCTGCAGGTTCTGGTCCTGGGTGTAGGCGTGGATGGTGGTCATCAGGCCCTTAACGATGCCGATCTCGTCGTTCAGAGCCTTGGCCATCGGCGCCAGGCAGTTCGTCGTGCAGGAGGCGTTGGAGATGATGTTGTGGTTGGCCGGATCGTATTTGTCGTCGTTGACGCCCATCACGATCGTGATGTCCTCGTTCTTCGCCGGAGCGGAGATGATGACCTTCTTGGCGCCCGCGTCGATGTGGGCCTTGGCCTTGGTGGCGTCGGTGAAGATGCCGGTGGACTCGATGACGATGTCGGCGCCGAGCTCGCCCCAGGGAAGCTGGGTCGGGTCCTTCTCGGCGAACGCCTTGAACGTCTTGCCGCCCGCGGTGAT
Organism: Propionibacteriaceae bacterium; assembly: GCA_030544185.1. The sequence goes on from JAUNRO010000043.1 coordinate 10,114, forward strand.
CGACTCATCGTCATAGGTGACTTCGCCGTTGAAGCGGCCCAGAATCGAGTCGTACTTGAGCAGGTGGGCAAGGGTCTTGTTGTCGGTCAGGTCGTTGACGCCGACGACCTCGATGTCGGCACCGGACTCGACCAAGGCGCGGTAGAAGTTGCGGCCGATGCGGCCGAAGCCGTTGATTCCAACCTTCACGGTCATGTGCTTGCTGCTCCTTCGGGGCTGCTGGACCCACCACTCGAACGATGGGTTGCTCGGACGTTCTCACCCTATCGAAGCACCTTCGGCGCGGGCGCACCGGGAGTTTGGGTCAATCTCGCCCCGTCCGGCTCACTCGTCGAGCATGTCCGGCGACAGACTGGCCTCGGTGCTCGGGATGCCCAGTTCGGCCGCGCGTTTGTCCGCGGTGGCCAGCAACCGGCGGATCCGGCCCGCCACCGCGTCCTTGGTCAGTGGCGGATCGTGCAATTGGCCGAGTTCCTCCAGCGAGGCCTGCTTGTGCTCGATGCGCAGCAGGCCGGCGGCGCGCAGATGCTCGGGGACGTCCTCGCCGAGGATCTCCAGGCCGCGCTCCACCCGGGCGGCCGCGGCGACCGCCGCGCGGGCCGAGCGGCGCAGGTTGGCATCGTCGAAGTTGGCCAGCCGGTTCGCCGAGGCCCGGACCTCCCGCCGTTTGCGGCGCTCCTCCCAGATCTTCAGGCACTCCACGGCCCCCATCCGGTCGAGCATGGCGCTGATGGCGTCACCGTCGCGGATCACGACCCGGTCGACATTGCGGACCTCGCGGGCCTTGGCGGGGATCTCCAGGCGGCGGGCGGCGCCGACGAGGGCGAGCGCGGCCTCGGGGCCGGGGCAGGTGACCTCCAGCGACATCGACCGCCCGGGCTCGGTGAGAGACCCGTGGGCGAGGAAGGCGCCGCGCCACGCGGCGATGCAGTCGCACGTGCCGCCGGCAACGATCTGTGCCGGCAGGCCCCGGGCGGGCCGGCCGTGGCTGTCGATCAGACCGGTCTGGCGCGCCAGCGCCTCGCCGTCGCGAAAGACCCGCACGACATAGCGCGTCCCCCGGCGGATGCCGGAGCCGTTGACGACGACCAGGTCCGACTCATGGCCGAACACGTCGAGGACGGTGGTGCGCAACCGGCGAGCGGCCGCGCCGGTGTCCAGCTCCGCCTCGATGACGATGCGTCCGCCCGCCAGGTGCAGTCCGCCGGCGAACCGGAGCGTCGCGGCGACCTCCGCCCGTCGACAGCAGGGCTTGGACACCGAGACGGTGGCCAGCTCGGCCTTCACCTGTTGGGTCAGCGCCATGACGTTCCTCCACTGGTCAGGTTTCCACCACGGGATGCGCCCTGCAGCCTAGCGCCCCCAGTGGGACACCTGGCCCAATCGGCCGCGCTCAGACCCCCATCACCTCGGCATAGATGGACGCCAGCCGCAGCGGATCGTGGCGTGCGGTGCCGTCGCGCAGGGCCAGATCCGCGAGGACCAGCCGGGCGCCGAGGGACTGGGCATAGGACGCCAGATGCCGGTCGTGGCGACCGAATCCGGCGTCGGCGATGATCGCATCGAGGCGCAGCCGAGGTGCGTGATCGGCGAGGATCTCGACGTGCTGACTGGCTGTGTAACCGTCGGTCTCGTCGCCGGGGCGCAAGTTCATCGTGAGCACCCGCCGGGCCGGGGTGTTGATCAGCGCGTCAGCCAGCTCCGGGACGAGCAGGTGCGGGATGACCGAGGTGAACCAGGATCCGGGGCCGAGCACGACGTAGTCCGCGCTGCCGACGGCCTCGATCACCTCCGGGCGCGCGGGCGGATCGGCGGGTTCGAGGCGGACGCCCCGAACCTCACCGCAAGTCTTGGCGGCCCTGGACTGGCCACGCACCTCGGTGATCTCGTCCGGTTGCATCGGGTCGGCGCCGATCACCTCGGCGATGATCTCCAGCGGCACCGAGGACATCGGCAGCACCCGGCCCTTGGCGTTGAGCAGCTCCCCCACGAGGTCGAGCCCGGCGACCGGATCCCCCAGTTTCTCCCACAGGCCGGCAATGAGCAGGTTGCCGATGGCGTGACCACCGAGCGGCCCCTCGCCACCGAAGCGGGACTGCAGGACGTCGGCCCAGGTGCGGCCCCAGTGGTCGTCGCCGCAGAGGGCGGCCAGCGCCATCCGCAGGTCGCCCGGGGGCAGGCAGTCGAACTCCGTGCGCAGGCGTCCCGACGAGCCGCCGTCGTCCGCGACCGTCACGACCGCCGTGAGCCGATCCGTGACGCGCCGCAGGGCGGACAGCGATGCATGGAGACCGTGCCCACCACCAAAGGCGGTCACCGCCGGCAGCCTGTCGAAGGCCAGATCGAATCGACGTCTCATTCCTTGCCCACATCCCGGTGCAGCACTCTGGTCGGCATCCCCCTGGCGCGCAGGCGCCGGCCCAATTCCTCCGACATCGCCGTGGACCGGTGCTTGCCACCCGTGCAGCCGATGGCCACCGTCGCGAATCGTTTGCCCTCGGTGAGGTAGCCCTCGGCCACGGTCACCATCAGCGTCTCCAACTGTTCCAGAAAGGGCCCGGCAGCGGGCTGTCGCAACACATATTCGCTGACGGGTTGACTCAACCCCGTCTGCGGACGCAGTTCCGGGACCCAGTGGGGGTTGGGCAGGAAGCGGACGTCGATCACCATGTCGGCATCGACCGGCAGCCCGTTCTTGAATCCGAAGGACATGAGGGTCAACCGGAGCCGGTCGGAGGTATCGCCGCCATAGGCGTGCGCCACTCGCGCCGTCAGCTGGTGCACGTTCATCCGGCTGGTGTCGACGACCAGATCGGCGGCGGCGCGCAGTGTCGCGAGCAGTTCCCGCTCCCGCCGGATGCCATCGAGCAGCCGGCCGTCCCCCTGCAGCGGATGCGGGCGCCTGGACGACTCCTGGCGCGCCACGATGACATCGTCGGAGGCCTCGATGAACAGGATCTCCGGCATCGTGCCCGCCATCTCCAACTCGGCGAACACCCCGGGCAGATCCTCGAACAGCGTGCGCCCGCGGACGTCGAGCACGACGCCCAGGCGCGTAATGCCCTCGGCCCGGACCGTGTTGTGGAGCCTGGACAACATGATCGGCGGGAGGTTGTCCACGACATACCAGCCCAAATCCTCCAGCGCATGGGCCGCGGTGCGCCGGCCCGCGCCCGACATGCCCGTCACGATCACCACCCGCACGTCGTCATGAGGGGAAGCTCCGGGACCAGCACTGCGAACTGGGTCGCTCGACACCCGCCCATCGTCAACAGAGGACGCTCCGGGACCAGCACTGGGAATCGGGTCGCTCGACACCCGCCCATTATGGGACACACCGTTCATCGCGCCGACTCGCCTCCCGCTCGGCGGCCGCACACCACGAGCCACCCGAGGTGTGCACTCCGGTACACCTTCCGGCCCTTGGGCCGCTCGCCCGACCACAAGGATGACAACGGCGCCCGCTCGTGCCACCGTGGCGACGACCTCGCAGCACGAGTGCCGACCACGCAGCACCACCTCCACCTGAGGACACGCATGCACGTCGCAAAGTGCACATCGT